>NZ_JBQEKA010000020.1:0-25081 GCF_052103615.1 Kerstersia sp.
TGGCAGTGCCAGAGCATTGTTTGTATTCGGCCGGGCTTTATTGGCCTTAGTGCTGCCTTTGTTCGGCTGGATCTTCATCGGCGCGCCTGCCGTGCTGGGGAACACGTTTCTGGGCGGTTTCCTGATTGTATTTGCCGGTTTCGCTGTGGGTTGGATGTTGCCCAAATGGTGGTTGTCACGTCGTGCGCAGGCTCGTAAACAGGCGGCGGCGGATGAACTGCCATTGCTGCTGGACTTGCTGCGTTTGCTGCAAGGCGTGGGCTTGTCGATTGATCAGAGCCTGTATGTGATCGTTAACGATTTCCGTGAGGTCATGCCGGTGCTGAGCTATGAGTTTCAGCTGGCGACGGAACAATATGCGCATGGACGGACACGCGAACAATCGTTTCAACGGCTGGCCAAGAATTTTGAAAATGACGACCTGGGCGCCATTTGCGCCTTGATAGACCAGGTAGATCGTCATGGCGGCGCGGTGCAAGAGCCGCTGACTCAATTTGCTGAACGCCTGCGCGAAAAGCGACGCCTGGGCTTGAAGGAAAAAGTCGGCAAGCTGACGGTAAAAATGACGGGTGTCATGGTGATGACGCTATTGCCAGCCTTGTTGATCGTGACGGGCGGAGCGGGGTTTCTGGCTGTCTTGCGCGGGCTGTCGCGCATGGGAGGCGCGTGATGGGAATGCCGCGTTTGTCGCCGCGACTCAGGGTCTTGCTGGCTGGCCTGCCTATGGTGGCTGTTCTGTCGGCTTGCGCTGGCAGCGGGGATCAAAGCGCCTGGCGCGTGATGCAAGAGCAGCAGAATCAGCAGGCCCAGCTGCGCGCGCGCGAGGAAGCGGAGCTCAACGCGCAGGCCGCGAATGAGCCGGGCATGCTGCGCACGCTGGCGCAGCAGAACTACAGCCAGCAGCGTTATTTCGCTGCGCTGGCGTATGTCGATGACTATCGCCGCCGCTTCGGCAATATTGACGGCCTGGAGGCCATACGGGCCGATGCGCTGATGAAAACCGGGCAGCCCGAGGCTAGCCGCCAGGAATATGAAGCCATGCTGGGTACTGCCAATCGGGCGCAGGGGCTGCATGGCCTGGGCCTGCTGGCAGGGGAGGCGGGCGATTATGCGCTGGCCGAGCGTCATTTCCGGGAGGCGGCCGCCTTGGCGCCGACGCAGCCGGAAATCCTGAATGATCTGGCCTATGCCCGTCTCAATACCGGTGACTATGCTGGCGCGCGTATCCCTCTGGGCCAAGCGCTGGAACTGGGGCGGGAAGAGTCAACGGTATTGGCCAATATGGCCTTGCTGCTGATGCTGGAAGGGCGCATGGTCGATGCCCGCCAATTGATGAACAGCGCAAGTGTGCCGGAAGAGACGCAGGCAGGCATTGCTTTGCAGGCCGCGAGGATACGGGCGCAGCGTGTGCAAGGCGCGGCTTGGCAAACGCCAGCCGCGCAGGTGCCGCCGCCCATCGTCACGCAAGCGCCGCTGGCGCCCATGGCGGAGAGCGCTGGCGCGGCAGCGGAAACCGCCGCGGCAGAGCCAGGCCTGGAAAGCGGCCGGGTGGCGGTGGTGCCGCTGCGGGCGGCCAATCAGGCCGGCGGCCTAGCCGGGGGCCAGGCGCAGCAGCCGCCGCTCAGGGACGAAATGGATGCAGGCTTGCTGCGCCGCGTGCTGGAACGGTTCCGCTAGCAGGACGGGCTTTGGTGGCTTTGGTGGCTTTGACTATGGGCCGCCGCCAGGGATGGCGCTGACGGCTGGCCGATTGAAGAATTTGCAGGATTGACTGGATGCACTGGAGGCAACTCATGAAACAACCTTATCGCTATTTGCTGCTGGCGGCCTGCGTGGCTTCCATGGCAGCGCAAGCCCAGAATCGCCCCTTGACGGGCGAAATGGCCCACAGCCCGGCTGCGCTGGGGCAGCGCGGCCTGGTCGTTGTGCCGGCGCAAGCCAGCGTGGTGACGGTGCAGGCTGTCGATGATGGCAGCGCGGCGGCTGTGCCGGCAACAGCGCCAGGCGCGCGCGAGCGTATGGAAAATATTCATCGCGGAGAGGCAGCGCTGCTGCCTGCCGTCGTGCAGGCACCGGTGGCCGCGCGAGCGGCCGTCACCGTTGCGCCGGTCGTCCATCCTGAAGTGGCGCGCAGCGGCCAAGTGACCCGCAGTCTGCTGGCCGCTCAGGCGACAGGGGCGTTGAATGGCCGCAATGTCGCTGGCCAGGCGCTGCCCGCGCTAGGGGCGACGGCCGGGCTGACCTGGCAACGCTATGTGGATAGTTTCACACATCCCATTCCGGAGTGGTTTGAGGAAAAGGTCGAAGACAACAGCAGTAATTGATGTTTTCGAACGATTGAATTTCCTCGCGGGGAGCCATCTGGATTGGATTGCTCCCTGCGGAGAAAGCGCGATGATTTTGAGGATTGTTTCATGTGGATGCAGAGAGGCCGGCTACCGGCACGCCAGCGCGGTTCCATTATTCTGCCGGCGGCGGCGGCGCTGATCGTTTGTTTGATCCTGCTGGGTTCAGCCAATTTGGGCTATCTGTTCTATGCGAAACGGGAAATTCAGAATGCGGCGGATTTGGCTGCCTTGAGCGGCGTGCAGTATATCCACGCCGACAGCACGCCGGAAGCGAGCTGCGGCGACGCCAAACAGCAGGCCTTGCTGTCGCTGCAGGATTATTTGAACGGCAACAAAATCGTGAAACTGGAAGCAGCGGATATTACGCTGCAATGCGGCACCTGGAGTCAGGCTTATTCCGCGCCAGAGCATTTTGATCCCAATCCGGTCGAGGGGCATTTCAATGCGCTGAAAGTCATTATTGACCGGGGCGTCGCTCCCATTCTGCCATTTGCAGAGGCGCAGCAGGTTTATGCGGCGGCCATAGCGAAATCGGCGGTCCCGGTGGCGGCTTTCCAGATCGGTTCGGAATTGTTGCGCTTTGAAAAGAACTCCGTGCTGGGATTTGTGCTGGAGGCGGTGGGCCTGGATATCCAGACCCTGAAGGTCCTGGATTCGGAAGGCCTGGCGACGGCCAAAATCACGCCCGCGGGACTGTTGGGCCTGCTGGGTGTCGATCTCGGGATAGACCATCTGGGCGTGTTGACGCCTGGCGGACTGGCCAATATCGAAGACATCAGCTTGCTGCGCCTGCTGGATGTCTCGTTGTCGCTGGTGACCGATTCCACCTTGTATGCGCAGCTGGATGCCCTGCGCAAAGAGCTGCTGCGTGTCGGGATCGGGGCTATCAAGATTCCCTTGCTGGGGTCCAAGGATCAGCCAGGCCTGCTAGCCTTGCTGCAACTGGGGCGCCAGGATGAGCTTGATGCCGCGCTGGATGTGCAGCTTGGCCTGGGCAATCTGCTGGGCGCCGCGGTGGCGCTGGGTGTTAACGGCCATGCGGCAGATATCAAACTCCCGTCGGTGCTGGGTTTGGTCAAGGCCAAGGTGACTGTCGTTGAGCCCCCCACGATTGCCATCGGGCCGGTAGGAACCCAAGGTTACAGTTCCCAGATTCGCGTGGCCCTGGATGTGGATACGCGCAACCTGCTGGGCGGGCTGCTGAATGTGCTGGTGGAAAATATCCTGGGTATCCGGGTGCACCTGCCTATTGCCGTGGATGTTGCCGACGCCGTCGGCACGCTGGAGGCGCTGAATTGCGGCGTGCCCCGCACCATGGATCTTTCCGTGCGCGCCAACGTGGCCAATATCTGTGTCGGCCGCATGGCCGAAGACAATGTCATGTCGCATACCGCGCGTTGCGATGTCTATCTGGGGGAAGAGCAATTACTCAAATTGCTACATATTCCGGTTCTCTCCGGCAAAATGCATTTGCCCGCATTGGAATATGAAGATCATATCTCCGGCCTGGCCATGGAAGTCGGGGATTGGCGCACGACAGAACCCAATCCATTGGCATTGGGTGATACGGTCGATCGCCTGGTCACGGAATTACTTAATTTGCTGGGGGGATTGTTTCGTGAACCGGATCCTTCTCCGTGGCTGGATGCGCATTATGATTCCGAAGCGACCCGAAAACATATGGTCAAGCAATTGGTGCAGAGTTATCTGGATGTTCCGGAATTGGAAAGCCAGGTGCGTCTGACCAAAGGCGGGGCCTATCGCGTTTCTGCCATTACGGATTTGGCTCTGAATGGGGCAACGTTTGTCAGGGATGGCGAAACGATAGCATTGGCGCCATTGGTGGATAGTGATTTTGTATTTGATAAGGCAGTGGTGACAACATGCGTGCTATTTGCATGCCCGTCGAAACGCTGGAAGCGGGGCAGTTTTTCCGAGGCATTTCACTCCTATACCAGCGTTCCCAGTGATTTACTTGGCGCATTGGGTATCTCAACTTTCGATAATGGTTACCGCAGCTGCGCCGGTTTATTGAGTTCCATTTTGAACTGGAACGGTTGTGTCGAACATAATCTGACCAAACTATTGCAAGACCATCCTGCTCATGTGGGTATGGATGACGCGACGATGCAGAATATGGTGAATCAGGTTAAGGATCCGTACGCTAATCAGGTGGCTTGCCAGGGGGTATTGTGCATGCTGCTGAAGCCGGTATTGAATGTATTGAAGCCGGTGCTCAATGGCGTAGGCGGATTGTTGCAGAACGTGCTGCGGCATGGATTGGGGCTGGAACTGGGCAGGACAGAAATTAAGGCGCTGGATATACAATGTGAGCCAGCCAAATTGGTTTATTAAATTCACGGTTACTTGATTTGTTCTTGCTTAATTGGTGGGCGAATCTTTTTTTGCACTAAAAGAGAAACGACGTATGAATACTTCACAGGCATGCTCTTTTCTGATGGGGTGCTTCGTCCCTTTGGAGTCCCCTGATGGAAAGTAGTGGAGGGGTCCCGGAATTCGAACTTTACGTCTGGGAAGGCAACGCCGATATCGTTGCCCGGGTTGAGCGCGTATTTGCCGATTTGCCTGCCACGATTGTTCTGGCGGAGCAGCCCGGCATCAACCTGGAGCGCGATGAATTGCGTCCGGCGGTGGCGCTGGTTTCTGTTTCCGTCATGGCCGGCGATCGTTTTCAGGCCTTGGAATGGCTGAGCGCCCAGGCCATTCCAGTCATCTGGGTGGCTGCAACCAGTTCCTACCGCTCCCAGCACCAGCAATTCTTTCCGCCCGAGCACTCCCATACGCTGCCGGCAGAATTCAGTCATGCGGAATTGCGGAACACGGTGCTGAAGCTGGTCAGCGCCATTCCGCCTGCTGTCAGCCCGGCACCGGCAGTACCGCGTGAAGAATTCATTGCTGTCTCGCAGGAAATGCGCGAGCTGCTGGGCGAAGCGCGCATGGTGGCCGGTTGCCATTCAAATGTTCTGGTTTACGGCGAAACCGGCGTGGGCAAGGAACGGGTGGCGCGCTATGTGCACGAGCACTCAACCCGCCAGAATGGCCCGTTTGTAGCCGTCAATTGCGGTGCCATTCCCGAGACGCTGTTCGAGGCCGAATTTTTCGGCCATGTCAAAGGCGCTTTTACGGGCGCCGTGGCGACTCGCAAAGGGTATTTTGAACAGGCCAATGGCGGCACGCTGTTCCTGGATGAAATCGGGGAATTGCCTTTGCAGCAGCAGGTGAAGTTGCTGCGGGTATTGGAATCCCGGCGCGTCATGCGGGTAGGGTCCGCCCAGGAGCTGGAGCTGGATTTCCGGCTGGTGGCGGCTACCAATCGTGATCTGGTCGAACAGGTGCGGCAAGGGGCTTTCCGCGCTGACCTGTATTACCGGCTGGCGGTGATTGAACTCTATATCCCCTCATTGGATGAGCGAGGCGCGGCGGAAAAAATCGCCTTGTTCCGCGCCTTGATGGCGCGTTATCTGGAGGATGTGGGGATTGAAGACCAGGTGCCGCCGGATTGGATGCTGGATCGGGTGGCAGGCATGCAGTTCCCCGGCAATGTGCGTGAAATGCTGAACCTGGTTGAACGCCTGGGTTTGTTGCGGCTGGTGCTGGGCGCCTGGAATGCCGGGCGTTCGGAGCAGGTTTTCAATCGCATGCGCAGCTTGGGTTTTTTGCATGTGCCTGTGTCGGCGAGCGAAGACTTTTTGCCGGTTTCCGGGGGAACGGAAGCGGAGCGCGCCGAGCGCATGCGCATTATCGCGGCCCTGGAAAAGCATGGCTGGCGGCGTCAGGACACCGCGGCCGAGCTGGGTATCAGCCGCAAGGCGTTGTGGGAAAAAATGCGCAAACTGCAAATCCAGCCGGGTAACGACGGCAGCCTTGCGTTTGGCGGTATTTATTCATCGGCATAAATGGGCAGGCTCGCGTATCATCCCAGACTTTCGTAACGGTCCTGGTCTATAAGCGCAAGACTGACTATGAAAAATCAGAATGAATCAGTTAAAAGGTTGAACAGTATGTTGACTCGAAAGGATTTCCAACCCGCGCGCATCGTGCTGTGTGGCTGGGTGCTGGCAAGTCTGGCCGCTTGTGCGAGCACGCAGGCCGACCAGGCGGGCAGTGCCGCCATGTCCCGTCCGGTGGTGACTCAGGCAGCCAGCGCTGCTGCGCCTGCGGCCCCAGGCGCTGAGATCAGGCCGCCAGCCGAATTGGCGCCGCCTTCGCTGGTGGCGCAAAGTTCCGCCGTGGAATTGGAGCAACTGATCCAGGACCGCAAGGTCAGCGAGCTGCGGACGACCTATAACGGCAGCTATGGCGCGAGCCTGCTGTTCAAGGCTGACGAGTTGTTGTACTACGTTGCCTTGTTCCAGCAGAAGGATTTCTGGCGCGTGTTCCGCAGCAAGGATGAGCGTCTGGCGGAGGAAACCTACCGCGGTTTCAGCCAGCAAACCTACGAACTTGCGGAAGCGGATATCCGCCGCATCAAGTTGCAGGCCGAGCACGCGCACCTGGAGAAGGAGCTGATGCAGCGCGCCAATCGCCTGAATGCCTTGCAGACTGACGTGGCGCTGCAGCGTCAGCAGGAAGACCGCGTGGCGGCCAGGCAGCAACAAGCGCAGCAGGATGCGGCGCAACTGGCAGCCCAGCAAGAGGACGCGCAGAAGCAGCTGCGCAGCCTGCAACGGCAGATTGAGCGCCTGGAAGCCGAGCAAGGCAAGGCAATTCAGGGCGCTGGCGCTGCCGTACGGCGTTAATGACGCCCGTATTGTTGTCGAAAACGCAGACGAAATCGCAGCCTAAATCGTAGTCGGAAACCCCCGGCCAGAGCATCGTCAATTGCTCTGGCCGGGGTTTTTTTATTGCGTCATTGGCAATGCCGTATCCCTGATATCAGTGATTGCCGGGAAACGGAGAAAGACTTTTAATCCTTGAGGCTTGCGTCCACTGGCCGAGTTTTCTGATTGGCCAGTTTGCTTACTGACACTTTTCTCAAGGCCGATGATGCATCCACTCAACACTCCGCCGTCCCTGGCTGATGCCAGCTTGCCCACGGAAGAGGGGCATTCCATGGGCCCCGGCGTTCCGGCGCTGGCTGCCGGCGTGGACCCGCAGGAGGTCGCCAAGTTCTTTCTGGACAAAATCATCAGCTTGCTTAATGGTGCACTGAGCGATGAGGAAAAAGAGGAGCTGTTTGGCGGCTTGCTGGTGAAGTTGGGCATTTTTTCCACGACCTCGCCCATGGAAAAAATGATTGCCCAGTTGGCAGAGCAGGTCGCGGTTATTGTCGGCGACGTCAATGCTTTGCTGAAGAAGCTGAATAACGCGGAATTGAACCGGGTGGTCAGTCCGGTCAATGACATCATCCGTGAGTGTTTCAGCATCAGCAATGATTTGAAGGCTTTGCAGGGATATACCAGCGAAGCTGATTATGGCATTCGCTCCGCAGGGGTCCGCGAGCAGATTCATAACAAGCTGGGCGATACGCCATATACCATCACCCAGCTTTTCATCGGTTATCCCGGGCAGTTAGGCGTGGGCAATACGGTGCTGGATGCGTTGATGCAGACAATTCAGTGCAGCGAAGTGACACATTTCTACGGCTACCCCGCACAAGCGGTCTTCCAGCGGTATATGGCATCGCTGCGGGCATTCCAGGCCTATATCCTCACCTTGAAGGTGATGCGCATGCTGTCGCTCAAATACCAGGAACGGGAGCAGATTGACGAAACCTATCTCTTGGAGCTTTGCCGTGCCGCTGTGCAGTATGACAAGGTATTCGAACAGATTTGTGTGACGGCGCTGCCGCATGACAAGCTGTATATCGACTTGCGTACGGGGTATGGCTGGTGGGCCGATGCATCCTTGGCGAAATACTATGGCACCTGGCGCGATGCGGATGACCTGCAGCATGCCGAATCGAGATTGCCTGAAGGGGTCAGACAGTTTGGCAGCAGCCCGTGGGAAGTGCCGCAGCGCGCCGACATAGAGACTCCCTTCTTCAAGGAATCACAGCGCCGGGCATTGAGCTTCAAGAACTACATCATCAGTTTCGGCGGGCCTGCGGATGGCTTTTATGATGTGTCCGGCATGGAATCCGCGCCGAAATTCAATTTCTGGCTGGCCGATACTTTCCAATCCCATACCATTATCAACCCTGATCAGCGGCGCCCGCCGATCACAGTGCTGTCCTCACAGCGCGCTTACGCGCGGCCTGGCGCCAACGAGCGTGATTTCAGAAAGACCAATGGGAGCACTTGCATCATCGGCCAGGGCAGCTGCAGCTGGGGGCAGGATTTTGGAAACTATGGAGGGGCGGGGAATTACTTCTACCCGGTGAACAAGCACATTATCAAACCGGAACAGTACTACCCCTGGGTGAAGTTTGCGGCGGTGCGTGAAAAATATAAAAATTTTGATCACGTCACCATTATGGCGGCCCCCTGATCAGGGGAGGGCAGCAGCCTGGCGTCCGGGAAACAGCCAGATAGGCTGGCTGCGTGGCCTGAGATACCGCAAGGCATTCAGGCTGCGCAAAACAAAAAAAGCAGACTGCATGCAGTCTGCTTTTTTGATTCCACGATGATGAAACCAGCCCTAAGGCTGTATCACAGGGCGCTTCAACCAGCAGAGGACGGGAAGCGCGCCTGTGTCATCAATCAGGCCATCGCCTTGATGGCGGAGGCCAGGCGGCTCTTGTGGCGAGCAGCCTTGTTCTTGTGGATGATGTTCTTGTCGGCGATGCGGTCGATCGTGCTGGACGCCTTTTGGAAAATCTCAGAAGCAGCAGCTTTGTCGCCAGCAGCGATGGCCGCGCGCACACGCTTGATTGCCGTGCGCAGAGCGGAACGCAGGCTGGAGTTGTGCTTGTTGCGGGCCACCGATTGGCGGGCGCGCTTGCGGGCTTGTGCGGAATTGGCCATGTTGGTTGATTATGTGTAGAAAAAGAATTCTGGAAAGCCTATTATTCTATCAGCATTCCAGCATTATGCAAGTCATAAGCCGTCTCAAGAATGGGGCGGCCCAAGCATGCGCGAATTGCCACCTGCGCATCGCTATGCAGGTGGCCCGTGTCCGGTCACGAATCGAAGGCGGGCCTTAGGGCGGCCAGCGCATGGCGTATCCTGGATGCAAGTGCATCCAGGGCGATTACTGCCTTGCTGGGGTGCCCATGGCTGGGTCGCTGATGGAATCCTTGCCGGTTTCCACCCGGCCGGCAAACCGCCTGAGCCAGGCAGGCATGCGGCCGTTCTCAATGCGGACGGTGAAATCATACCAGTGTCCGCAAGAAGATAGGTCCCAGAACGTTGTTTCCTGGCCGTTGGCGGGCACATTCAGCTCCCATTGCCTGTCCTGGCCGAAGTAAGCATTGGCGCTGATGCGAAATACGCAGGCCTCATCCGTGGGATTCAAGGCGTCCAGATAGACGTTGTCGTTGGCGATGTCGTAGCACACGCGGATCTCAGGCGGCTGGGCGCCGCGCAGCGGCAGCTCATTCAGATTGCCGGCGAAGTGGCGGTGAAAGCCATTGGGGCCAAGCACCCACAAGTCGTAGCGGCCATTGTTGTCGCTGGCCGCTGCCCATTGATCGCTCAATTGCAGGCCGGGGCCGACCGCATAGCGTTTCGGGGCGCGGTCCAGGTGCAGTTTGTCGTACACATGGAATACGCAGGCCGCGCTCCCCGTATTGGAGAAAACGAGTTCCATCAGGCCGTCTGCCGGGCGCGCATGGCCGCTGACGTGCGGCTCATAGGGCAGGGCGCGTGAAGGGCGGATGCCGCTGGCCTGCTGCGGCAGGGTTTGCACATATTCGTTAGGCAGCGGGACTTGCGCCAACTGCTCCTGGGCCTGCCGCAGGGCATCGGCCGCATTCTTTTCCAGTTTCTGGCGTTCCGGGGCTTTATCCAGATTCGGGTTCACGAAGTCAAAGGCCGAGGTCAGGTCGCCGAAAACAGCGCGCCGGTAAGGGCTGATGTTGCTTTCCCTGATACCGAAACGGGCCTCCAGAAAGCGCAGCACCGAGGTGTGGTCGAAGTTTTCGGAATTCACCCAGCCGCCGCGGCTCCACGGGGAAATGACGTACATCGGCACCCGGGGGCCCGGGCCGTAGCAGTCATTGTCGGGCAAGGGCATGAAGGTGCCAGGCACACGGCTGTGCTGAAAGTATTCCGGGGAAACATCGCTTTCCGCCAGTGTGGTGTTGCCTTGCATCTTGCCTTTTTTGTCCAGCGAGGGCGCGCAAGGCGGCGGGACATGATCAAAAAAGCCATCGTTCTCATCGAAGTTGACGATGAGGACGGTTTTGCTCCAGACCTCGGGGTCGGCGGTCAAGGCGTCCAGCACTTCCTGGGTGTACCAGGCGCCCTGCACGGGTGACGATGAACCGGGGTGTTCCGAATACTCGGCCGGGGCAACAACCCAGGAAACCTGGGGCAAGGCGCCGGCTGCGATATCACGCCGGAATGTCTCCAGAAAACCGCCGTCGGGCATGGTATTGGCAATTCCCTTGTAGAGCGGGTTGCCTGCGTTATCGGCCGCCGGATCATAGGCGGGATTGCTTTTGCGGTCGTGATAGACCGGTTTGCCCGAATCCCGATTGGCTTTGCGGTATTGCTTGAAACCGACCAGGGGATTGTCAGTGAAGTTATTGGGCATGTTCTGGTACACCATCCAGGACACCCCTGCTTGTTCCAGGCGCTCCGGGTAGGTCGTCCATTCGTAGCCCAGCTTCAGGATTTCGTCGGCAGTATTGATGCTGTCCCAGGCATTGTTGACGACCACGCGCTGGGCTTCGGTGGTAGCGCCATTGGTGCCGCTCCAGAGAAACATGCGATTGGTATTGGTGCCGCCATGCAGGGAACAGAAATAAGCGTCGCACAGGGTAAATGCATTGGCCAGCGCGAATTGAAAGGGCAATTCCTGTTCTGTGTAATACCCCATGGACTGCGTTTCCTTATGCCTGGGCCATTCCGTCATGCGGCCTTTGTCCCAGGCGTCGCGCGCATCGTTCCAGCTATGCGGGGTGCCGCTGACGCGTTGCGCATTCCCGTTGTTCTGATCCAGGTGGTAGGGCAGGACGGGGCGCTTGCCATCGGTTTGTTGCCATACGCTGCGGCCGTCAGGCAGGGGAATCGTTATGCGGTCGCCAAACCCGCGCACGCCAGGCAGCGTGCCGAAATAATGATCGAAGGAGCGGTTTTCCTGCATCAGAATCACGACATGCTCGACATCCTTGATGGTGCCGGTGCGATTATTGGCAGGAATGGCAAGCGCCTTGCGGATGCTGGGCGGAAATAAGCCCAGGCCGGCAGCGCCGCCGGCGCCATACATGGCCTGCATCAGGAATTGGCGCTTGGGATTCGAAAATGACGGGTCAGACATACCTTATCCGGAAAGAGGGCGTATGGCCTTCCGGCATCAGAACGTCGGGCAGCCATGCGGGCGGCCTGATGTCGTATCAGGCTTTTCCTGGCATCTTCGGCGTTGGGTATTAAAGGCTGATGACCCGATTTCCAATATGTCTGATAGCGTTATCAGAAAAATGGCGCGCGTGTAAGCGCATGTGTTTTATGTGTCTGGCGGGTGCTTAGCGCCGGAAATCTGCGGCACGCAAGCCGAAAAGAAACAGCACGGCAAAATAGCTGAAGGCGGCGCCGCCTGCGACACCTGCCAGCATCAGGATGCGTACCAGCGGCGTGGCTTGCAGGGCGATCCAGTCGATATGCTGATTGGCGGCATAGAGGATAGCTGCCATCGCGGCCAGGCCCAGTGGCAGACGCCAGGCATAGCGCTTCCAGCTGCTGCCGGGCTGGTAGATGCCGCGCTTAATCAGGCCGCGCAGCAGCGCCAGCGCATTGATGCAGGCGCCCAGGCCGATGGACAGGGCGAGGCCGGCGTGGTTCATCAAGGGAACCAGCAGGAGATTGAAAAGCTGCGTGATGATCAGCACGAAAATCGCGATTTTGACGGGGGTGCGGATATCCTGCTTGGCATAAAAACCCGGCGCAAGAATCTTCACGGACAAAATGCCGATCAGGCCAACCGAATAGGCTGCCGCCGCAGTTTGCGTCTGGATGACATCCACGGCCTTGAACTCGCCATAATGGAATAGCGTGGCGACCATGCCTTCGGACAGCATGGCCAGCGCCAGGGCGGCGGGCAGGCCCAGCAACAGGGTCAGGCGCATGCCCCAGTCGAGCAAGCGGCTGTAGGTGCCGATTTCCTGGCTGGCATGGGCGCGCGACAGGCTGGGCAGCAGCACAGTGCCCAGCGCAATGCCCAGCAGCGCCGTGGGAAACTCCATCAGGCGGTCGGCAAAAGACAGCCAGGTAACGCTGCCGGAAGGCAGCCAGCTGGCGATATTGGTATTGATGAGCAGCGAGATCTGCGCGACAGATACCCCGAGAATGGCGGGAATCATCTGTTTGCCGATACGGCGCACCGTCGGATCTTGCCAGGCCTGCCGGGGAGAGCTGCGGCGCCAGCTTGGCAGCACGCCCAGGCGCGCCAGCGCCAGCCATTGCACGGCCAGCTGTGCCACGCCGCCTGCCATGACACCGATCGCCAGCGAGTAAATAGCGGGTTCTATGTGCGGCGCCAGCCAGAGCGAGGCCGAGATCATCGCGACATTGAGCAGCACTGGCGTGAAGGCCGGGATGGCGAAGCGGCGCCAGGTGTTGAGCACGCCCGAGGCAAACGCCACCAGCGACATGCACAGAATGTAGGGAAACATGATGCGCGTCATGCTGACGGCCGCATCGTAGCCGCTGCTGCCGCCAGCGTCGTTCAGGCCGCTGGCGATCAGATACACAATCCATGGCGCCGCCAGCACCCCCAGCGCGGTCACAGCCATGAGGATCAGCGTGAGCACCATGGCGACACGGTCCAGCAGTTCCTGCACCCGCTCTTCGCCATTGTCTGTTTTCACCGCGCCCAGAATGGGCACGAAGGCCTGCGCGAAGGCGCCTTCGGCAAACAGGCGGCGCAGCAGGTTGGGAATGCGGAAGGCGATCCAGAAGGCGTCGGTCAGCGCGCCGGCCCCATAGGCGCGGGCGATGAGGACATCGCGCGCCAGCCCGCTGATGCGGGAGAGCAGGGTCAGGCTGCTGACGGTAGCGGCGGAGCGAAGCAGGCTCATGGGTGTATCACGGTCATCAAAGAGGCCTGCAAACAAACAGGCCTGAAAACCAAACCGCCAGGCACGGGGCCTGGCGGTGGGGAAGCGCTGGTGTATCTGTCACCGGCCGGGGCCGGGTCAGCTCTTCAGGGCAGCTTCAATACGGGCTTGAATGGCATCGACTTCACCCACACCGGCAACCTTGCGGTAGCGCGGCGCGGCCTGGTCGCCGCTGTCGGCCCATTGCGAATAGTAGTCCACCAGCGGGCGGGTCTGTTCTTGATAGACCGACAGGCGTTTGCGGACAGTGGCTTCGCTGTCATCATCGCGTTGAATCAGGTCTTCGCCGGTTTCGTCATCCTTGCCAGCGACTTTGGGCGGGTTGTAGCGCACATGGTAGCTGCGGCCGCTGGCCGGGTGAACACGGCGGCCGCTGATGCGGTCGATGATGTCGTCTTCCGGAACGTCAATTTCAATGACGTAGTCCAGCGCAACGCCGGCATCCTTGAGGGCATCCGCCTGCGGAATGGTGCGGGGGAAGCCGTCGAGCAGATAGCCTTTTTCGCAATCCGGCTGCTGCAGGCGGTCGCGCACCAGGCCGATGATGATTTCATCGGAGACAAGTTTCCCTGCATCCATGATTTTCTTGGCTTCCAGGCCTAGCGGCGTGCCAGCCTTGACAGCAGCGCGCAACATGTCGCCAGTGGATATTTGTGGAATACCGTACTGGCGGGTGATGTAGGCGGCCTGGGTACCCTTGCCCGCACCGGGGGGGCCAAGCAGAATGAGACGCATGGGAACTCCTGTGGTTGTTATATCTTGCTGGCGGAGATGAATTGCCTTGCCGCAGCGCGAAACGTGCTCAAACACTTTGGGGCTGTGGCTTCAGGCCGGGGCCGCCGTGTTTTTTTGTGCACTGCGCATAACGCGGAAGGCATTTTTATAACCGATTTGCGCTTGCTTAGTATGGGGCGGATATGGGGATTTCCCCTGTATCCGAAAAATTGCCTGTCTTTCCCGGGCCGTAGCTGAATCGAGGTCTGGGCGGCGGCGGAATCAGTGTTTGCCAGGGCCTTCCTGGGCTTCCAGCTTCCTGGCCTGTTCCACCAGCATGACCGGTATGCCGTCACGGATCGGGAATGCCAAACCGGCACCGCGCGAAATCAATTCGCTGCGCTGCGCATCATATTCGAGACGGCCCTTGGTCAAGGGGCAGACAAGGACCTCAAGTAAGCGGGTGTTCATATTTCGATTTTATCCTCTTTTTGCCTCGTTTCCATCTGCTGCGCACGCTTTGCCGCCTGGCGGGGCAAGCCGGGATGGCCGGGCGCGCAAGGGCAATTGTGACAGCCAGTCCGAAGGCTGGAAAACGGGGCTGGCATGCACCACCCATAGACGCCCATCATTCAGCGAGCGGCATTTGGTGGCATCTTTGGCGGTAATCAGGATGCGGTCGGCGTGCAGCCCGGTAAAGGGGTTGTCGGCATAGGCATGGTGGTCCGGCAGCGCCAGGGTCTGGCGCAGGGCCAGGCCCTGCTGGCGCAGCATGGAAAAATAGCGCGCCGGGTTGCCTATGCCGGCTGCGGCGGCCAGGGTGAGCGCCTGGCTTTCCTGGGCAAAATCCGCAGGTGTCAGGGTACGCCCGCTGGCAAGGTGTTCGTAGTGCGCGGGTTGCAGCACCATCGCGACCCGCAGCACGGGCATGGCGCCTTGCCTGTCCTGCCAGCCTTGCGCTGCCGGGCCGGAGCCTGGGGCGGCCTGGTTGGTGATAATGGCATGGACGTCCGACAGCCGTGCCGGCGGTTCGCGCAAAGGCCCGGCAGGCAGCAGCCGGCCATTGCCGACGCCGCGTTCATCCTGCACGATGATTTCGATGTCACGCTGTAAAGCCAGGTGCTGCAGCCCATCGTCGCAAACCAGGATGTCGGTGTCAGGCCAGCGGGCCAGCAGCGCCTGCGCAGCCAGCGGGCGCTGCGGGTGCACGCTGACCGGAACGCCCGTCGCGGCGGCAATCAGTGAGGGTTCGTCACCGTACTGGCTGGCATCCAGCGGCGCTGTGCCGCAGCGCGCCTCGGCGCCGATGTCCGCGCCGTATCCCCGGCTGATGACGCCAGGGCGCCAGCCCTGGGCCAGCAAGTCTTGAACCAGGGCGATGGTGACGGGGGTTTTGCCGGTGCCGCCCACATAGATGTTGCCGATGACGATCACTGGCACGGGGGCGCGCCAGGCTTGCCGTTTGCCGGAGGCATAGGCGGCGCGTTTGCGGCGCACATGCCAGGCTGCCAGGGCGCCCAGCGGGCGCAAGAGGGTGGAGAGCCAGCCGCCGCGTTGCCATTGCTGTTCGATATAGCGGGTCAGGGATGCGCGTAGTGACGATGGCATGCGGAACGAAGTGGCAGCGGAAGTGGCAGCGCAGGCCAAGCGGACATGGGCTGCGGCAATAGAGGGATGGCAAACGAATATGCTACCGCATCAATGCCGTGACGGGGGAATGCTGCGCGGCGGCGCGGTGCCCGCTAACCCGGCGGGCGGGCGTCTGGCCGGGCAGGGTGAATAAGGGTTCAGACTATCCACAGATTCTGTGGATAATTCTGTGGGTAAGAGTGTGGAAGATGGCGTCCCTGCTGGCTGTAAGCTGGACTGCTCAAAATTTGACTTATTGTGGAAATAATTAAAAAATCAATATAAACAATAACTTGCAGCTTATTTTGAAGGGCGGCGCGGAGATTGAGCCCGCGCTTCGACTCAAGGTATGATGGCGGCCCATCTTGACTTTTCTGTGGACAGCTGTTCCCGAAATATGACCTTTCCCTCCAGCCGCCGCTTTGGCGCGCCTTCTCCTGATCTGTCGGCCGATGATGATTTTCATCATGAAATCAAGGGTTTTCCCGAGGGGCATCCGGCCGGCGGGGCATCACGGGCTGACGCCGGGGGGCGAAGCAAGCCGCCGGTTCTGAGCGTGTGGCAGCTGAATCAGCAGGTCAGCGATATTCTGGAATCAGGTTTGCCGCAGCAATGGGTAGGCGGTGAAGTCTCGAATTTCACGCGTGCGGCATCGGGGCATTGGTATTTCACGCTCAAGGATGCGCGTGCCAGCGTGCGGGCGGTCATGTTCCGCGGGCGCGCCCAGGCGGTTGGCTTTGAGCCGCGCCAGGGCGACAAAATCGAAGTGCTGGCGCGCGTGACGGTCTATGCGCCGCGCGGCGAGTATCAATTGCAGGTCGATGGCATGCGCCGTGCCGGTTTGGGCGATCTCTACGAAGCATTTCTGCGGCTCAAGGAAAAACTGGCGGCCCAGGGATTGCTGGATGCGGCGCGCAAGCGTCCGATTCCCGTCTTGCCGCGCGCCATTGGTGTCGTGACTTCCCTGCAGGCGGCGGCCTTGCGTGATGTGCTGTCGGCCCTGGCGCGCCGCGCGCCCAATGTGCCCGTCATTCTTTACCCTGCGCCGGTGCAAGGGGACGAGGCGGCGGCCCGCTTGCGCGAAGCTGTGCTGACAGCCGGCCGCCGGGCGGAAACCGATGTATTGCTGGTCGTGCGCGGGGGCGGCAGCATCGAATCCCTGTGGAGCTTCAATGATGAAGGGCTGGCCCTGGCCATCGCAGCCAGCCCCATGCCTGTCATTAGCGGTGTTGGGCACGAAACCGATTTCACCATTGCGGATTTTGTCGCGGACTTGCGCGCGCCTACCCCGACCGCCGCTGCCGAGCTGGCCTGCGTGCCGCGGGCGGACTGGCTGGGCCGGCTGGAAACCTTGGCGCGTGGCCTGGTGCGCGCGCAGCGGCGGCGCCTGGAGCAATGGGGGCAGCGGCTGGATTATGCGCAAGCGCGCCTGGTGTCACCGGCGCAGCAATGGGCGCAAAGGCGCGAGCGCTTGCAGGCCAGAATCGCCAGCATGCAAGTCAGCGTCACGCATCTGCTGGCCAGGCGCGGCAGTCAATTGGCCTTGCTGCAAGCCAGACTGGCGCATGCGGCGCCAGACGGTGAGCGGCAAAGCCAGCGCCTGGCCCAGTTGCGCAGGGATTTGGCCGCCCGGGCGCGCTATGCGCAAGAGCGGCGCCAGCGCCGGCTGGAAAATCTGCTGGCGCGGCTGCAAACCCTGAATCCGGAAGATACCTTGGCGCGCGGATATGCGATTGCCTGGGACGCCGAAGGCCATGTCGTAAGCCAGGCGGCCAATCTGGCGGCAGGGCAGACGCTGACGCTGCAACTGGCGCGAGGCAGCAGCCAGGTCGAGGTGCTGCCATCTGGTACATCCCGCAAGACCGGCAAAAGCGATCAGACCAAGAGCGATCGGACCAAAAGCGATCGGACCAAGACAGGCGGCCTGGCCGAAAAGACCGACAGGGCTGATGGTGCAGATAGGGCTGATAGGGCCAGCCAAGGCGGAACGGCGCGGGGCGCCGCAGCAGCGAAGGCGGCGCGCGCCACGGCGGCAAAGGCGGGAGGCAGCGTGTCTGGGGCCCAAGACAAGCGGCCGGATGCCGATGATGACACCCAAGGCAGCTTGCCCTGGTAATTCCTGCGCCGGGCGGGTGAGCAATGCGCCGGCCAATGGCGCGGGCAAGCGTCTCCCAATCAATGTTCCAGCTTAAATACGGAATAACTGATTATGGGACTATTCTTGGTTTGCCTCAGAGGCATATTTTCAGCCGGTCTAATCCCATTGCAACGGCAGGGGCTCTATCTCCCCTGCCTATTTTGTGATGAGCTTATGGAATTTCCTAATTGGCAAATACCATGATGGCGGCGAGGATAATGCCCCGTTGGGTCTGATGAGCGCACATGCCCGCGCAGCGGTGTTTGTCCTGTGCGCGGGGCGGGGCGCGTCAGCCCTGACCGGAAATGAATGTCAGGGGGCGCTGCTTTTTATCCGCTTGTTTTTCAGGGCGTGACAGGCGCGGGCAGGCCGCGCAGGATGGCGCCGGGCGCAAATCCGCGTTCCGCAAACCAGCCTTGCGGCATTTCCAGCGCCAGGGCGACCGGGTCTGCCGAGCAATGCGGCGTGTCATTCAAAGGCTGCATGTCGGCAATATTCACGATACGGCCTTCGCGGTCCAGAAAGGCAATGCTCAGCGGAATATAGGTATTGCGCATCCAGAAGCAGCGGACGTCTTCTTCTTCGAACACAAACAGCATGCCGGCATTCGGGGCCAGAGTCTTGCGGTGCATGAGCCCGGTTTGCCGCGTGTCCGGGGTGGCGGCGACTTCCGCCTGGATCAGGTGCATGCCTGCCTGCAAGGTGAGGCTAGGCAGTGCGGCAGGGGTTTCAGCCTGGCTGGGGATGGCCAGCAGGGCGCCAGCCAGCAGGGAGACGGCAGCCCAGGTGCGGCGCAGCGGGGCGCGGCGCGTAAGAGGAAAAGCGGGAAGCATGGATGCGGAAATAAAGGGTGGGGCAGCCGCCGGCAAAAGACCATGGCGATTGCAGAAAATAGCTGTTGCCAGGACGAACAGAAACCAGCCCTTCTTTGAGGGAAGGGCTGGATAATCGGCCGTAGCGGGTCAGGCGGCAGTAATATTCAGGGCTTGTTTGCCTTTCGGCCCCTGAATGATGTCGAAGGCGACCTTCTGGCCTTCCTTCAAGGTTTTGAATCCTTCCATCTGAATGGAGGAGAAGTGCGCGAACAAGTCCTCGTCACCGTTGTCCGGCGTGATGAAGCCAAAGCCCTTGGCGTCATTGAACCATTTGACGGTACCTGTGGATTTCGTGGTGGACTCGGTTTGAGTGGAAGCAGTAGTGTCGGACATGCAAACAGCCTCATGAATCGAGTGAAACGGTCCGGCACAGACAGTTGCCGGTTCTCCGTTATTGATAATGCTTGGGCTGCCGGGTCACCGTCAAGTGTTGCAAACCCTTAAAATGCATGGGTTGGGGCAAATACCTTGTTTTAAATCACGTTTTTGGCTGATTTCAGCCTGGGATGGGGTTACTGATTGTTGCTTGTGCAGGCTGCCGTCGAGGTTCCGCGGTTTACATTCCGTGTTGACGGGCAGCGGTCCGCGTTTTTTATATGGCGCATCTGGCGCCGGTTAAATATCCTACAATACAAGAATGATTAGCATTAATCTTGCCGCCCAAAGCGGTATCGAAACGACGGTCGTGGCTCCGCCAGCACCGGCGGAGCAGAAGGTCGCGCCGCCGCCGCTCTATCAGGTCATCCTGCTCAATGACGACTACACCCCTATGGAATTCGTCATTGAAGTGCTACAGAAATTTTTTGGTAAAGGCCTGGAAGAGGCCACCCGCATCATGCTGCAAGTGCATCATGAAGGCAGGGCCGTCTGTGCGATCTATCCGCGTGATATTGCCGCCACCCGCGTGGCCCAGGTATCGCGCTATGCCAGGACACATCAGCATCCCCTGCAATGCGTCATGGAGTCCACGTGATTTCTGTGTTTTGCCTCTCGGGAATGGTGCGCAGCACGGATCAGCATAGAATATAAACATGTCTCATCGTCCGCCTCGAACGATAATGGAGGGAGCGTCGTGATTTCCCAAGAGCTTGAAGTCAGTCTGCACATGGCGTTCGTCGAGGCGCGCGCCGCCCGTCACGAATTCATCACCGTAGAGCACTTGCTGCTGTCGCTGCTGGATAACGTTGCGGCGGCTGAAGTACTGCGCGCCTGCAACGTCGATCTTGAATTGCTGCGCGGCAATTTGCGCCAGTTCGTGGCCGAGAACACCCCGGTAGCGGCGGAGGGCGCCGAAGTCGATACCCAGCCTACCCTGGGGTTCCAGCGCGTGATCCAGCGCGCCATCATGCATGTGTCATCCAGCGGCGGCACGGCGCGCAAACCGGTAAGCGGCGCCAATGTCCTGGTGGCCATCTTTGGCGAAAAGGATTCGCACGCAGCCTATTACCTGCAGCAGCAGGGGCTGACGCGCCTGGCCGTCGTGAATTACCTGTCGCATGGCATTGCGCCCAAGGCCACCGAAGAGACGCCGGAATCCCCGGCGCCGCAACAGCCGCGCACCCCGCAATCGGAAACAGGCGATAACCGGCAGCAATCGCCGCTGGAACAATATGCCAATAATCTGAATGCCGCCGCGCTGGCAGGCCGTATCGACCCGCTGATCGGGCGCGAAGACGAAGTCGAGCGCGTCATTCAGATCCTGTGTCGCCGCCGCAAGAATAATCCCTTGCTGGTCGGGGAGGCCGGTGTCGGCAAGACCGCCATTGCCGAAGGCCTGGCCTGGCGTGTCACGCGGGGCGATGTGCCGGAAATCCTGTGCGAAACCCAGGTTTACGCGCTGGATATTGGCGCCTTGCTGGCTGGCACCAAATACCGCGGCGATTTTGAACAGCGCCTGAAGGCTGTGCTCAAGCAATTGAAGGGCAACCCGAATGCCGTGCTGTTCATTGATGAAATCCATACCCTGATCGGCGCCGGGTCGGCATCTGGCGGCACGCTGGATGCATCGAACCTGCTCAAGCCCGCCCTGTCGTCCGGGCAGCTCAAGTGCATGGGGGCAACCACTTACACGGAATACCGCGGCATCTTTGAAAAGGATTCGGCCCTGTCACGCCGGTTCCAGAAGGTGGATGTCGCCGAGCCGACCGTCGCGCAGACTGTTCAGATCCTGCGCGGACTGAAGAGCCGTTTCGAGTCGCACCATGGCGTGCGCTATGCCAATACCGCGCTGTTGGCGGCGGCGGAACTGTCGGCGCGCCATATCAGTGACCGCCATTTGCCTGATAAGGCGATTGACGTGATTGATGAGGCGGGCGCTGCCCAGCGCCTCCTGCCCAAGTCGAAGCAGAAGAAGGTGATCAGCCGGACGGATATCGAAGGCATCGTCGCCCGCATGGCGCGTATTCCGCCGCAATCCGTTTCCACCGATGACCGCAACCGCCTGGCGACGCTGGAGCGCGATTTGCAGGCCGTGGTGTTCGGCCAGGATGCCGCCATCGAAGCCTTGGCAGCCGCTATCAAGATGTCGCGTTCCGGGCTGGGCAAGACCGACAAACCCATAGGTTCTTTCCTGTTCTCCGGCCCGACTGGCGTCGGCAAGACCGAAGTGGCGCGCCAGCTGGCGTTCACGCTGGGCGTCGAGCTGCTGCGCTTCGATATGTCCGAATACATGGAGCGCCATGCCGTATCGCGTTTGATCGGCGCGCCGCCGGGTTATGTCGGCTTCGATCAAGGGGGCTTGCTGACGGAAGCCGTCAGCAAGCATCCGCACTGCGTGCTGCTGCTCGATGAAATCGAAAAGGCCCATCCGGATGTGTTCAACATCCTGCTGCAGGTGATGGACCATGGCGCCCTGACGGATAACAATGGCCGCAAGGCAGATCTGCGCAACGTCATTCTTATCATGACGACGAATGCCGGCGCGGAAAGCCTGAGCAAGCGTTCCATCGGGTTTGCGCAAGGCGAAACGCGCGGCGATGAAATGGCGGAAATCAAACGCCTGTTCTCGCCGGAGTTCCGCAATCGCCTGGATGCCATCGTGTCGTTCGCTCCGCTGTCGCGCGAGATCATCATGCGCGTGGTGGATAAGTTCCTGTTGCAGCTTGAACAGCAACTGCATGAAAAACGGGTCGAGGCGACGTTTACCGATACGCTGCGCGAGCACTTGGCAGCAGAAGGTTTCGATCCCTTGATGGGCGCGCGCCCCATGCAGCGCCTGATTCAGGACACCATACGCAAGGCGTTGGCGGACGAACTCCTGTTCGGCAAGCTGACGCAAGGCGGATCGGTGGTCGTGGATCTGGACGGCAATGGCAACGTCGTGCTGAATTTCCCGAAACAGGACGATGCCCAGGCCAATGGCGCGGGCAGCGACCGTCCCGAAGAGGCTTTGGCGGACTAAATGGCCGCTGATGGCTGCGCATGAAATATGCGCAGCCATGAAAAAGGCCCGGCACGCGATTGAATATCGCGGGCCGGGCCTTTTTGCTGCTTGAACGGTTTAGCGGGTGCCGGTGCTGCCGAACCCGCCAGCGCCGCGGTCGCTGCTGTCAAACGTTTCAACGACCTCAAAGGCGGCCTGCACAACGGGCACGATGACCATCTGGGCAATGCGCTCCATGGGCTCGATCGTGAACGCTTGCTGGCTGCGGTTCCAGACCGAGACTTGCAACTGGCCCTGGTAGTCGGAGTCGATCAGCCCGACCAGGTTGCCCAGCACGATGCCATGCTTGTGGCCCAGCCCCGAACGAGGCAGGAACATGGCGGCATAGCCGGGGTCGGCAATATGGATAGCCAGGCCGGTGGGGATCAGGGCAGTCGCGCCCGGCGCCAGCTCCAGCGGCGCATCCAGGCAGGCGCGCAGGTCCAGTCCGGCTGAGCCGGGCGTGGCGTAGGCTGGCAGTGATGCCGCCATGCGCGGGTCCAGGATTTTCAGGGCGATGGTTTTCATGACTAGGGTCCTGTCTTATATCGAAAGCTGAGAAAGGGCGAGCAAGCGCCGTTATTGCTGTTACTGCCGTTACTGCCGTTACTGCTGTTACCGCCGTTAGTTACCGTTTACTGCCCGGTATTCGGATAATCATCATCCTTTTTGATGGCGGGGCGTCGCTTGCCTTTGTCCGGCTCATTGCCGGACTTGATCGAGTGGCGGATGGAAAAAATGACGAACACGGCAACGATGACCAGGAACAGACCTTCCGGCCTGGGGTTGTTCAGCATGTCGCGCGCGATATTGAGCAGGGGCATGAGAAAGAGCACAGCCAGAATCAACGGCAGATAGGAGCGCTTCTTGCTGCCTTGGCTTTGATTGTTGCTTTGATTGTGGCCCTGACTGGTGCTTTGATTGTGACCCTGACTGTTGCTTGCACTGCTGCTCCGGGGCGGGCTGCTGGCGGCGGCCGCATCCGCGCGGATATCGCCGTAGCTGGCCGGGCTGCCGACTGTGGCGTTCATCGAGGCAGGCTTTTGCGCCTGCCAGGCACTATCGAACCGAGGCGAGGCTGGCGCAGAACGGGCAGCGGCGGGTGCCGTCATCACTGGGCGCGCTGATGCCGTCCCGGTGTTCTTTTGCGTCCCGGACGCGGGGGCGGCGGAAGCCGAAGATTGGGCTGCCTTGCGCTTGGCTTCCTGCAGCGCTTTCTGGGCGGCGTCCTGCAGGGCACGTATCCCTGCGGGCTTGCGAGTCTTGCCGGCGTCGCCCGCGGCCAGACCGGGTGTGCCAGCCTGGCTGCGCTGCATCAGTTTTTCGATGTAGGCGGCATAGTCGCCGTTGGGGGGCGTATCGTCATGCAAGGGCATGCGCTTCTCCTGGATCCGCTCGTCGTTCTGCTGGCCAGGCGCACAGGGCGCGCCCGGCCATGGGCAGATCAGGAACGGTGATGGCGTTGCGGCGCCCGGCGGGCGATTTCGCCGATCAGGCGGCGGGCGGCGCTGAGTTTGTCAGCGGCAGGCAGATGATGACAGCCATCCGCATCAAACAGGCTCAGGCGGGTGTCGTCGCCATCCATGACATCTTGCGCCAGGTTGCCGACCAGCAGGTCTATGCCTTTGCGCAGCCGCTTTTCTTCGGCATGCTGCACCAGTTTCTCGGTTTCGGCGGCAAAGCCGACGCACCAGGGGCCGTCGGGCACGGCGGCCACACTGGCCAGAATATCCGGGTTGGGAATGAATTCCAGCACCGGCACGCCCTGGCCGTTATCGGTCTTTTTGATCTTGTGCTCGGCCGGGTTGGCCACGCGCCAATCTGCGACAGCAGCCACCGCAATGAAGATGTCGGCCTCGCTGGTGCGCTGCATGACAGCCTGATGCATTTCCAGCGCCGTATGCACGGCAATGCGCGTCACGCCATAGGGCGCGGGCAGGGCAGTCGGGCCGGAGACCAGCGTGACTTCCGCGCCGGCCTCAAAAGCGGCGCGCGCCAGGGCATAGCCGGTTTTACCGGAGGAGCGGTTGCTGATGACGCGCACCGGGTCGATAGGTTCGGACGTCGGGCCGGCCGTCAGCAGGACGCGTTTGCCTTGCAAGACCTTGGGCTGGAAGAAAGCGATGAGCTCCGCCAGGATTTCCGGCGGTTCCAGCATGCGGCCGTCGCCTGTTTCGCCACAGGCCTGCTGGCCGCTGCCCGGGCCGATAATAATGACACCATCTTCGCGCAGCTGGCGCACATTGCGCTGGGTGGCGGGGTTGTCCCACATCTCGCGGTTCATGGCAGGCGCCAGGATCAGCGGGCAGTTACGCGCCAGGCAAAGCGTCGCCAGCAGGTCATCCGCACGCCCCTGGACCAGGCGGGCCATGAAGTCTGCCGAGGCGGGCGCGATGACGATGGCATCCGCGCCGCGTGACAGATTGATGTGCGGCATGTTGTTGGGCTGGCGGCTATCCCAGGCGTCCAGATGAACTGGCCGGCCGGACAAGGCCTGCATGGTGACGGGCGTAATGAAGTGGGCGGCCGCATCGGTCATGACGACATCGACGGTGGCGCCTTGATCGCCCAGCCGCCGCAGCAGCTCGGCGCTCTTGTAGCAGGCAATGCCACCAGTCAGGCCCAGTACCAGGCGTTTATTGTGCAATTCAGGCATGGCGAGAACCCTTATCAGGGGGTGGCGCGGGCGTGGCGGACACGGGCCAGCTCATCCCACAACATGAGGATGGCGCCTACGGTAATGCAGATATCGGCGATATTGAAGGCCGGGAAATAGGC
>NZ_JBQEKA010000020.1:25091-44977 GCF_052103615.1 Kerstersia sp.
AAATAGGCATTGTTCCAGTAGAACAGCAGGAAATCCACGACATGCCCATGCTGCAGGCGGTCAATGACATTGCCTAGCGCGCCGCCCAGTATCAGGACCAGCGCCAGTGAAAAGCGGTACTGCGTGGCGTGGCGCCGCAACAGGACGAGAATCAGGACGCTGGCCGCGACGCCCAGCGCCGTGAAAAACCAGCGCTGCCAGCCGTCAGCACCGGCCAGAAAGCTGAATGCCGCGCCCTCGTTGTACAGCAGAGTGAAGTCGAAGAACGGCAAGAGATTCAGGCGCTGGCCATAGTGAAGGACCGTATTGAAGTGGTACTTGGTCACCTGGTCCAGGCCGATCAGCAGGATGGCCAGCGCAACCCAGCGCCAGAAAACTGGCGCGGGTGCGCGGTGCGTCTCGGGTGCGCCCTGGCTCATGCGAACCTGCGCTCTTCGCCTGTGCCGAACAGATTGCCGACGCAGCGGCCGCACAGCTCGGGGTGGTCGGCATTGGCGCCAACATCGGCGCGCCAGTGCCAGCAGCGGGCGCATTTCAGGCGGGAAGAGGCGGACAGCGCAATGCTGAGTTCCCCTTCACCTTGCTGCACCGATGCGCGCGAGACGATCAGCACGAACTTCAGATCATCGGCCAGGCTGGCCAGGTCTTCATATTCCTGACCGCTGGCCCGCAACACTACTTCCGCCTGCAAGGAGGAACCGACGCTGCCGGCGGCGCGCAGGGTTTCCAGCTCGCGCAGGATGTTGGCGCGGGCCTGGCGCAGGCGGCCCCATTTCTGTTGCAAGGCGTCGTTGCCGGCGCTCAGCGGCAGCTGGTGGTAAGTCTCGGTAAAGATCGTCAGGCGGGCATTTTCCGGCACAGCGCCAGGCGTGGCGGTGGCCAGCACGCCCCAGGCTTCTTCTGCCGTGAAGGACAGCACCGGGGCCATTACCTTGAGCAGCGTCAGCGTGATGTGCAGCAGGGCGCTCTGGGCGCTGCGGCGGGCATGGCTGTCAGTGGCGGAGGTGTATAGCCTGTCCTTGAGGATGTCCAGATAGAACGCGCCCAGGTCTTCCGAGCAGAAGGTCTGCAGACGGGCTGTCGCCGGGTGGAATTCGTAGCGCTCATAGGCTGCCAGAACTTCTTCCTGCATACGCGCGGTCATGCCCAGCGCGTAGCGGTCGATTTCCAGCATGTTTTCGACGTCCACCAATTGGGTGCGGGCATCGAAGTCAGCCAGGTTGGCCAGCAGGAAACGCAGGGTGTTGCGGATGCGGCGGTAGCCTTCCACGACACGCTTGAGGATGGTGTCCGAGATGGACAGCTCACCGGAATAATCGGTGCTGCCTATCCAGAGACGCAGGATCTCAGCGCCCAGCGAGTCGGACACCTTCTGCGGCACGATGACGTTGCCCAGCGATTTGCTCATCTTGCGGCCATCGCCATCGACGGTGAAGCCGTGCGTCAGCAGCGCCTTGTAAGGGGCGCGGCCATAGAGCATGGAACCGGTCAGCAAGGAAGAGTGGAACCAGCCGCGGTGCTGGTCCGAGCCTTCCAGGTACAGATCGGCCGGCCAGGCCAGCACATCGCCGTGCGAACCGCCGTTGCTGACGGGCGAATCCGGGGTGCGGGCGCCGCCCAAAACGGTGACGTGGGTCGTGCCAGAATCAAACCAGACGTCCAGCGTGTCACGGGTTTTTTCGTACTGATCGGCTTCGTCGCCCAGCAGGTCGCGCAGGTCCAGGGATTGCCAGGCTTCAATGCCTTGCTGCTCCACACGCCTGGCGACTTCTTCCATCAGCTCGACTGTGCGCGGATGCAGCTCGCCGGTTTCCTTGTGGACGAATAGCGACATCGGCACGCCCCACTGGCGCTGGCGCGAGAGGGTCCAGTCAGGCCGATTGGCAATCATGCTGTGCAGGCGCGCACGGCCCCAGGAGGGGTAAAAGGCGGTGGCGTCCACCGCTTGCAAAGCGGTTTCGCGCAGCGTCGGGCCCTGGTTGGCGGGCACGACATCCATACCGGCGAACCATTGGCTGGTGGCGCGGTAGATCACCGGTGTTTTGTGGCGCCAGCAATGCATGTAGCTGTGCTTGAGCTTTTCGGTGCGCAGCAGGGTGCCAGCGTCTTGTAGAGCCTGGACGATCAGCGGGTTGGCATCCCAGATCTTGAGGCCGCCGAAAATGGGCAGGGTGGTGGCATAGCGGCCATCGCCCATGACGGGGTTGATGATATCGGCATCGACCAGGCCGTGGCTCTTGCAGCTGATGAAGTCATCCACGCCATAGGCGGGCGCGGAGTGTACGACGCCAGTGCCGGTGTCCAGCGTGACGTAGTCAGCCAGATAGATGGGCGCCGTGCGCTGGTAACCCGCATCAGCCTGAGCCAGCGGGTGGTGGAAACGCAGGTTTTCGAGCGCCTGGCCGGGAGCGGTCGCGACGATTTCGCCGCTCAGGCCCCATTGTTCCAGGCAGGCTGCGACACGTTCGCGCGCCAGCAGCAGCATGGTGCCGGTGTGGCGCGCTTCGGACAGGCGCACAAGGCTGTATTCGAGTTCAGGATGGACGTTGAGCGCCTGGTTGGACGGGATGGTCCAGGGCGTCGTGGTCCAGATGACAATGGCGCCGTCTTCCACTGCGCTCTCGGGCAGGCCGAATGCCTGCGCGATGGCGGGTTTGTCGGCAAACGGAAAAGCGACATCTATGGTCGGATCGACGCGGTCGGCGTACTCGACCTCAGCTTCGGCCAGCGCGGAACCGCAGTCAAAACACCAGTTGACGGGCTTGAGGCCGCGAAACAGATAGCCGCGCTTGATGATGCCGGCCAGCGCGCGGATTTCGTTGGCTTCATTGCCATAGTTCATGGTGAGGTATGGGTTGTCCCAATCTCCCAGCACGCCCAGGCGTTTGAAATCCTGCTTCTGGCGGTCGATTTGCTCCAGCGCATAGGCGCGGGCACGCGATTGCACTTCCGCGACGGGCAGGTTCTTGCCGTATTTTTTCTCGATCTGGATTTCGATCGGCATGCCGTGGCAATCCCAGCCGGGGACGTACGGCGCATCAAAGCCGGCCATGTTGCGGCTTTTGATAATGATGTCTTTGAGGATCTTGTTGACTGCGTGGCCAAGGTGGATATCGCCATTGGCATAGGGCGGGCCGTCATGCAGCACAAACTTCGGGCGGCCTTGGCTGGCGGCGCGAATCGCCTGGTAAATGCGGTTCTCTTCCCAGTCGGCAACCCATTTGGGTTCGCGTTTGGCAAGGTCTCCCCGCATGGGGAAGGCGGTATCGGGCAGATTGAGGGTGTCTTTATAGTCCATGGACGGAAAAATAAGCGCGCGCATCGTCGGCATCCTGGCGGATGGCGGCAGTCAAGGCGTCAAGATCGGAAAATTTCTGTTCATCCCGCAGGTGCTGCAGGAATTCGACATTAATCAGTTTACCGTAGGCGTCGGCACTGGTATCGAGCAAGTGTGTCTCAAGCAGCAGCCTGCCTGCGCCTTCGATGGTGGGACGCACGCCCAGGCTGGACACGGCCGCCAGGGGCCGGCCGGCCAGGCCGTGTACCCGGGTCACGTAAATGCCAGGGCGCAGCGCGCTGCGTTCCGGCACGCCCTGGTTCATGGTGGGGAAGCCCAGATTGCGGCCCAGCTTGCGCCCGTGGCGGACATGGCCGCAGACGGAGGGCCAGCGGCCCAGCAGCGAACGCGCCTGCTGCAGATCGGCCTGGGCCAGCGCATCGCGGATGTCCGAACTGGAAATCCGGCGGCCTTGCGCGTCCAGGATGTCATCGAGCGTATGGACTTCGAAGCCATGTTCGGCGCCAGCACGCCGCAAGGTCTCGATGTCGCCGGAGCGGGCGCGGCCGTAGCGGAAATCGCTGCCCACCAGCAGCCAGCGCACATCCAGGCCCTCGACCAGTATTTGGCGGACGAAGTCTTCCGGGCTCATATTGGCCAGCGTATGGTCGAACCGGCGTACCACCAGCTGGCGCATGCCCGCCTGGGCCAGTGCCATGCACTGGTCGCGCAGGCTGGAAATCCGGCGTGGCACGAGATCGGGCAAACCGCGCAATCGTGCGAAATACTCGCGCGGATGCGGCGAAAATGTCATCGCGGACGGCACCAGACCGCGGCTGGCGGCCGCTTCGCAGACCCGCGCCAGGATCGCCTGGTGGCCAAGATGGACGCCGTCGAAACTGCCTATCGTCAGCGCGCAAGGCTGGCGACGGTTGGCAGGCGGCAGGGAACGGTAGATATGCAGCGTTGGTTTCACGGGCGACAGTTTACAATCACCAGTTATATTTTTTAATGGAAATACCGCTTTGCCCGACGCGATCAACCGCCAGAGCGCGGATTATGCTCTTTCGAGCGCCGGCCAGGACGCTGGCGCTCCTGTTGCTGGAAAGACTTCCTGCCGCCTGCTGATCCTGATTTCGGGGCGCGGTTCGAACATGCGCACGCTGGTGGAAAGCTGCCGCAGCCAGGCCTGGCCGGCGCAGGTTGTGGGCGTGATTGCCAACAAGCCGGATGCTGCGGGCCTGGCCTGGGCCCGCGAGCAAGGGCTGGAAACCCTGGCCTTGCCGCACCGTGACTATTCCAGCCGCGAAGCGTTTGACGCTGCCTTGGCGCAAGCCATAGATACATTTGAACCGGACTACATCATTCTGGCCGGGTTCATGCGCGTGTTGACGCCGGGTTTTGTGCAGCGCTATGCGGGCCGGCTGGTGAATGTGCATCCCTCGCTGCTGCCGGCCTTTCCGGGGCTGCACACCCATGCGCAGGCATTGGCCAATGGCGTGCAGGTGCATGGTTGCACGGTGCATTTCGTGACCCCTGTGCTGGACCACGGTCCTATCATCGCGCAGAGCGTCGTGCCTGTCATGGCGGACGATACGCCGGATACGCTGGCTGACCGCGTGCTGGAAACGGAACATCATATTTTCCCGCAGGCCGTTCGCTGGCTGGCGGAAGGGCGAGTGTCGCAGGCCGCTGACGGCCGTGTCACGGTCGAGGGCGTGGCTTCGCGTCTTTATATTTGGCAGGCAGAGGTAAAAAATCATGGCTGAACAAGGCCGCACCAATCGTTATGGCCGTCCCGTCGAGGGCGAGCCGGCAAGCAGCGGCCGCCGCAAGGGCGGGGACAATGCAAAAAGAGAGCAGCGCTCGGAGCGGGCGCCTGCGCGTCAGGCCGCGGCAGAGCCGCGCAGCGGTTTGAAAGGCTGGCGCAGCAGCCGGGAAGAGCCAGGGCGCCGCCCTGGCGCTGACGGCGCCGAGCGTGCCGGCGCGCGGCCTGCATTCGAGCGGCGCAAGGATGGGCGCCAGACCGAGGGGCGCCAAGCAGGTGGGCCTCAAACGGATGGGCGGCGCACCGATGGGCCGCACACGGATGGACGCCGCGGGGAAGCAGGGGCTGAACGCCAGTTTGCGCACCGTTCCGGTGCGGCTGACGGGCGCGAGCAGCGTGCTTTCGGCGGTAACGGAGACAGGCGCGCAGAGGGGCGCGGAGAAGGTCGCGGCGACATGCGCAGCGACAGGCGCGGGGAAACTCGCGGCGAATCGCGCGCAGGGCGTTTTGATGATCGCCGTTCTGATAGCCGTCCTGACAGCCGTGATGGGCAGCGCAGCGGCAGGGGCGAGGGCCGCAGTGGTGACCGTCGTGGTGGCCACAGTGAAGGCCGGGCTGACGAACGTTCGTCCCGCTTCGGGGCGCCGGACCGTTCCGCGCCGCGCTATGAAGCTGGGCAAGAGCGGCGCCAGCATGATGGCGCGCGCCGGGATCAGAATGACCGCCGTCCGCCGCAGGGTGGGCAGTCCGCTGGCGTGCGGAAACCGGGGGCGCAAGAAAACTCGGGTTTTCAGCCCGTCGTCGTCCGGACGCGGCTGCATCCGGTGGAATATCGCATGGTGCAGCTGGGCCAGATTTTCGATCAGATCTTTACCTGGGAATATCCGGCAGATGCCGTGCTGTCGCATTGGCTGCGCGCCCATCCGCAAGTCGGCGCGCGCGACCGGGCCCAGTTGGCCGAGGCTGTTTATGATGTGCTGCGCCACTTGCGCCGTTACCGTCACTATGCGGAAAGCGGCACCGGGGCGGCTCACCGCCGCCTGGCGATTCTGGGCTTGCTGGCCACGCAGGGGCGTGAAATGCTGGAGCCGGTGCTGAATGCCGACGAGCAGGCCTGGCTGGCGCGTCTGGATGAAATCGACGCCGAAGCGTTGCCGCTGGCAGTGCGGCATAGCTATCCCGACTGGTTGTCGGAGCAGCTGGCGGTGCTGCCGGACGGCGAATCGCTGATGGCCGCCTTGAATTTGCCGGCAGGCCTGGATTTGCGGGTCAATCCGATGAAAGCCGACCGCGATGAAATGTTGGCGGCGCTGCGCAAAAGCATGCCGCAGCATGACCCCCAGCCGACGCCGTATTCCCCCTGGGGGATACGCGTGCAGGGACGTCCCTCATTGCAACGCACCCCGCAATTTGAACATGGCCTGCTGGAAGTCCAGGATGAAGGCAGCCAACTGCTGGCGCTGCTGGTCGGCCCCAAGCGCGGCGAGATGATCATAGATTTCTGCGCTGGCGCTGGCGGCAAAACCTTGCTGCTGGGCGCGCTGATGCGTTCCACCGGCAGGCTGTATGCCTTTGATGTGTCTGCGGCCCGTCTAGCGCGCGCCAAGCCCAGGCTGGCGCGCAGCGGCCTGTCCAATGTGGCGACGATTGCGCTGGAGCATGAAAATGACGTCCGGGTGAAACGCCTGTCCGGCAAAGCTCAGCGTGTGCTGGTCGATGCTCCCTGCAGCGGCATGGGCACGCTGCGGCGCAACCCGGACATGAAATGGCGTCAATCGCCGCAATCCGTGCGTGAGTTGTGTGATGTGCAGGCGCGCGTACTGGAAAGCGCGGCGCGCTGCGTTGCGCCTGGCGGCCGTCTGGTTTACGCGACATGCAGCTTGCTGCCGCAGGAAAATGAAGAGCAGGTGCAGGCTTTCCTGAAAAAACACCCGGAATTCCAGCTGCTGGATGCGGGCGCGATTCTGGCCTCCCGGGCGCCGGGGCTGGCGATGCAGGACAGCTATTTGCGCTTGCGTCCCGACCAGCACGGCACAGACGGATTTTTCGCCGCCGCGCTGGAACGCGGGACAGAAACGGCCCGTTTTGTTGCGGAAAAGCCAGTTTATTAGCGACAGATGCCGTTTTTTGTAGCAAAATTAAGGTATGACATCTGAGCGGGGGAAGGGCGTAAGCACTTTCCCCGTCGGCACAAGGTTTTTGCAGTCGGTGCAGATTCAGGTTTTCATGCCCCGGAAAGGGGCAGGCCCGGATGCAACGCAGGTCCTTTCTTGATCTGACGCAAAAACCTTTTTGTCACCAGGGTGTCATACGGTCAGTAGCGATATACACTGGCCTTCACCTTTTGACGCGAGACCTGATATCCATATGGATACTATTATTTCCTTTCTCAGCGGCGGCCTCTTGCAGGCCTCGTGGTGGCAAGTTCTGATTGTCACCCTGGTAATGACCCACATTACCATCGTCTGCGTGACCGTCTTTCTGCATCGCAGCCAAACGCACCGCGGGCTCGATTTACATCCCGCCATCGCGCACTTCTTCCGTTTCTGGCTGTGGATGACAACCGGCATGGTGACCAAGGAATGGGTCGCCATCCACCGTAAGCACCATGCGCGCTGCGAGCGCGAAGGTGATCCTCACTCGCCTATGCTGTTCGGTATCTGGAAAGTGCTGTTCCGCGGCGCGGAACTGTACCGCCAGGAATCCGAGAACCAGGAAACCATGGCCAAGTTCGGTCACGGCACGCCTAACGACTGGCTGGAACGCAATGTCTATGCCAAGCACAGCGCGCTGGGCATCCTCATCATGCTGGGGATAGACCTGCTGCTGTTCGGCGTGGTTGGCCTGACGGTCTGGGCTGTGCAGATGGCCTGGATTCCCTTCTGGGCTGCCGGCGTCGTCAACGGTATCGGCCACTACTGGGGCTACCGCAACTTTGCCAGCCCGGATACCAGCACGAACGTGTTCCCCTGGGGCATCATCATCGGCGGCGAAGAACTGCACAACAACCACCACGCCCATGCCAGCTCGGCCAAGTTTTCGAGCCAATGGTATGAGTTCGATATCGGCTGGGTCTATATCCGTATGATGCAGGCGGTCGGCCTGGCCAAGGTGCGCAAGGTGGCGCCCAAGCTCAAGCTCGAATCCGATGCCCGTTCGGTGGACCTCAAGACCCTGCATGGCGTGATTACGCACCGCTATGAAATCATGGCGCGTTATGCCGATCTGCTGAAGCAGGCTTGCTCGCAGGAACTGAGCCGCACGAAGGGCGGCAGCGCGCAGTCCTCGCGCCAGACGCTCAAGCGCGTGCGCAACTGGTTCCACCTGCCGGATACCAATCTGCAGCCGGAACAACTGGCGCAGATCGACCAGGCGGTCGCCAGCAGCCAGTCGCTCTCCACGCTGATGCAGATGCGCAAGGAATTGGGCCGTCTCTGGGAAAGCTCCAGCGCCAGCAGCGAACAGCTCTTGCATGACCTGCAAGCCTGGTGCCAGCGCGCTCAGCAAAGCGGTATTGAAGGTCTGGCCGACTTCGCCAGCCGCCTGCGCCGCTACGCGGCATGATGGATCTGGACCGCCTTAATCCCGAGCAACGCGCCGCTGTTACCCTGGATCCCTGCCACGCCCTGGTACTTGCCGGGGCGGGCAGTGGCAAAACCAGGGTTCTGACAACCCGCATGGCCTGGCTGGTACAAACCGGCCAGGCCAGTCCTTTTGGGTTGCTCGCCGTCACCTTTACCAACAAAGCTGCCCGCGAAATGCTGGCGCGTCTGACGGCCATGCTGCCGCTGGATCCGCGCGGCTTGTGGATAGGCACTTTCCATGGTTTGTGCAACCGCTTGCTGCGCGCGCATCACCGGGATGCCGGCCTGCCGCAGTCCTTCCAGATTCTGGATAGCGCCGATCAGCTCTCCGCCATCAAGCGTCTGCTCAAGGCGGCGAATGTTGATGACGAAAAATATCCGCCGCGTGATGTGCAGCGTTTCATCAATCACGCCAAGGAAGAAGGCCAGCGGCCTGATACCGTCATCACCAGCGACCCGCACAGCCGCCGTCTGGCAGAAATTTACGCGCTCTACCAGGAACAGTGTGACCGGGAAGGCGTAGTCGATTTCGCGGAACTGCTGCTGCGCGCCTATGAGCTGCTGTCGCGCAATGCGCCGGTGCGGGAACATTACCAGCGCCGGTTCCGCCATATTCTGGTTGACGAGTTCCAGGATACCAATGCCCTGCAATACCGTTGGCTGAGGTTGCTGGCGGGCGGCGGTGCGCATGTGTTCGCCGTCGGTGACGACGACCAGTCCATTTACGCTTTCCGCGGCGCGGACGTCGGCAATATGTCCGCCTTTGTGCGCGACTATGCTGGCGAGCATGTGATCCGCCTGGAGCAGAATTACCGTTCCTATGGCCATATTCTGGATGCCGCCAATGCGCTGATCAGCCACAATACTGGCCGTCTGGGCAAAAACCTCTGGACGGCGCAGGGGGAAGGCGAGCGTATCCGTGTTTGCGAACAGCCCAGCGATGGCCTGGAAGCGCAATGGGTCGTTGATGAACTGAAATCGCTGGCGCGCGAAGGCATGCCGCGCAGCGAAATTGCCATTCTGTACCGCAGCAATGCGCAGTCACGCGTGCTGGAACATGCGCTTTTCAGTGCTGGCGTGCCTTATAAAGTGTATGGCGGCCTGCGCTTTTTCGAGCGTCAGGAAGTCAAGCATGCGCTGGCTTATCTGCGTTTGCTGGCCAACCCGGATGATGATACCTCCTGGCTGCGCGTCGTGAATTTCCCGGCTCGCGGTATTGGTGCGCGCACCCTGGAAGCTCTGGCCGACCAGGCGCGCACCTACAGCACCAGTCTGTATGGCGCGGTGGCTCGGGTGCCTGGCAAGGGCGGCGCCAATCTGGCCCAGTTTACGGCCTTGATCGGCCGCCTGTGGCATGAGACACGCAGCCTGCCATTGCCGGAAATGGTTGCCCATATCATCGAGCATTCCGGCCTGGTGGCGCATTATCAGACGGAGCGCGAAGGCGAGGAACGGCTGGAAAACCTGCGTGAGCTGGTTGCTGCCGCCGCAGCCTTTGTGGCCGAAGAAAATTATGAGGGCATGCCGGCGGGATTGGCGGCAGCGCTGGAGGTGCCTGCCATTCCCGAGGGCGAGGCATTCTTTGGCGAACCGCCAGCAGCAGGTATTTCTCCGCTGGCCGCCTTCCTTTCGCATGCTTCGCTGGAGGCCGGGGATAACCAGGCGCAGGCGGGTGAGGATGCGATCCAGATGATGACGGTGCATGCCGCCAAAGGCCTGGAATTCGATGCGGTTTTCATGACCGGAATGGAAGAAGGTTTGTTTCCGCATGAAAACAGCCTGTCCGACCCGGAGGGGCTGGAAGAGGAACGGCGGCTGATGTATGTGGCCATCACGCGGGCGCGCAAGCGTTTGTACCTGAGCCTGGCGCAAAGCCGCATGCTGCATGGGCAAACGCGCTATGCCATGCGGTCGCGCTTCTTCCAGGAAATTCCGGAGCAACACCTGAAATGGCTGACGCCCAAGGCGTCATCGCACAATAGCGCAGGGTGGGGCGGGCCTGCGCCGCGCGCCTTGGCCGATGCTTTTGGCCGCCAGTCCACCGGCAGGCTAGAGCCGCGCCAGGCCCGCCATGGCAGCAATGTCGTCAAGGTCGGTGAGCGCGAATACCGGGTGGGCATGGGCGTCAGCCATGCGCGTTTCGGTGAGGGCACCATTATCGAATTGTCCGGTAATGGCGAGGATGCCCAGGCGCGGATTCATTTCCGCGATGCCGGTCAAAAGACCCTGGCCTTGGGCATTGCCAAGCTGGATGTCGTGGCCGGTTGATCCCTTGGACGCCGCAGCCTTAATGCAGCTTTAACTCAGCTTTAAAGCTGCGGGTGCCTGATGGCATGACGCCGAAACCCGTTGCCGGGTTTCGGCGTTTTCATTTCCCGTGCGCGCCAGGCGCCAGCGGTTTTCATTGCGGGCCGCTGTCACGTTTGGCTTGTCGTGGCCGATCAGGCCCCGCACGCCACTGATGGCGTACGGGGAGGGCGGCCTGGGCGTGGCGGGCTGGGGCTTACGTTTCAGCCTTCGCTGGCGTTGATGGCTTCGATGGCTTCCATCAGTTCCAGCCAGCGTTCTTCCTGGGCATCCACGCTTTTGCTCAGTTCGCCGTGTTCAGCGAGAGCATTGACGCGCTCGTTGCGGCGGGAGTCATCATAGAAAGCGGGGTCGGCGATCAGCGCGTCCAAGGCTTCCAAGCGGCTGCGCTGGCTGTTCATCGCGGTTTCCACCTTGCGCAGTTCCGCCTCCAGCGGCTTGCGCTGCAAGGCCAGGCGCTGGCGCTGTTCGGCTTCCAGGCGTTTCTGGGCCTTGCGGTCAGGCGCAGGGTCGGCTTGCTGCTGGCGGGTTTCCTGGCGTTCTTCGGCGCGCGCCTGAGCCTGGCGGGCGGCCAGCCAGTCCCGGTAGTCTTCCAGGTCGCCGTCGAATTCCTGGACGCCGCCATCGGCCACAATCCAGAAGTCATCGACGGTGGTGCGCAGCAGGTGCCGGTCGTGCGATACCAGCAGCATGCTGCCGCCAAACTCGGCCAGCGCGGTGGCCAGGGCTTCGCGGGTATCGACATCCAGGTGGTTGCTGGGTTCATCCAGCAGCAGCAGGTTGGGGCGTTGCCAGACGACCAGCGCCAGCGCCAGCCGCGCTTTTTCTCCGCCGGACATCGGCGCCACAGGCCCGGTCGCGGCATCGCCGGAAAAACCGAAGCCGCCCAGGTAATTGCGCAGTATCTGCTCACGTTCCTCGGGCGCCAGGCGCGCCAGGTGCGCCAGCGGGGTGCTGTCCAGATCAAGCATATCCAGCTGATGCTGGGCGAAGTAGCCGATCTTCAAGCCCTTGGACGCCACGCGCGTGCCGCCCAGCAGCGGCAGTTCGCCGCAGAGCGACTTGATCATCGTACTTTTGCCGGCGCCGTTGGCGCCCAGCACGCCAATGCGGCTGCCGCCGCGCACCATCAGCGTGACTTGCCGCAGAATGGCGCCATCGGCCGCGTCGCCATTGCCGCTGGCGTAGCCCATGGCAGCTTGCTCCAGTGTCAGCAGTGGGTCTGGCATCTGTTCCGGCGAGGGGATGCGGATGTCGATGCCGGCTTCGGCCTGCAAGGGCGCGAGCACTTCCATACGCGCCAGCGCCTTCACCCGGCTTTGGGCCTGTTTGGCCTTGGTGGCCTTGGCCTTGAAACGGTCGATGAAGGATTGCAGGCGGGCGGTTTCGCGGGTCTGCCGGTCCCAGGCAATCTGGCTTTGGCGCAGGCGCTCGGCACGCTGCACCAGGAAGTCCTGATAGCCGCCGCGGTAACGCACCAGCTTGCCGTGGTCGAAATGCAGAATGGAGCGGGCGACGGCATCCAGAAATTCGGTGTCGTGCGAAATCAGCATGACGGTGCCCGGATACGCGCCCAGCCAGCGCTCCAGCCACAGCATAGCGTCCAGATCCAGGTGGTTGGTCGGTTCGTCGAGCAGCAATAAGTCAGACGGCGCCATCAGCGTGCGCGCAAGCGCCAGGCGCATGCGCCAGCCGCCCGAGAACGACGATACCGGCTGCATCCATTCGGAGGGCGCGAAGCCCAGGCCAGCCAGCAGCTGTTCGGCGCGCGATGCGGCACCCCAGACGCCTGCATCGCTCAGGGCGGCTTCCAGCTCGCCAATACGCATGCCGTCGGCTTGATCCGACAGGCTGGCGCGTTCGGCCTGCAATGCGCGCAAATGCGTGTCGCCGTCGATGACGAATTCACGCGCCGGGCGCTCGTCGGCAACGATTTCCTGGCGCACGCTGGCGATGCGCCAGCCTTGCGGAACATCCAGGGTGCCGGCGTCGGCATCGCGTTCGCCGCGCAACAGTGCGAACAGCGTGGATTTGCCAGCGCCGTTTTTGCCGACAATCCCGATGCGCTCGCCGGGGTGAACAACAAAATCCGCGTCATCCAGCAGCACTTTGGTGCCGGCGCGCAGGTTCAGTTTAGAAGCTCGTATCACGTGGTCAATTGGTCGCGCGTCAGCAGCATGATGGGGTGCAAGCCGCTGGCGGTATCCAGCCAAATAGGTTCAAGGCCGGGGAAAGCCCGGGCGAAATGTTCGTGCTCGTGGCCGATTTCCAGCACGAGAATGCCGTTGTCATCCAGGTAACGCGGCGCCTGGCCGATGATGGTGCGGACCAGGTCCATGCCGTCGTCGCCGCCAGCCAGCGCGCCGCGCGGCTCATGGCGGAACTCCGCAGGCAGCCCGTTCATCGAGTCTTCATTCACATAGGGCGGATTGCTGAGAATGACCTGGTAGCGGGCATCGTCGGGCAAGGCCTGATAGAGATCGCTTTGATAAAGGCTGAGACGGTCTTCCAGGCCGTAATCGGCCACATTGGCGCGGGCAACCGCCAGGGCATCCGCAGACAGATCCACCGCATCGACCTGCGCCTGCGGGAAAGCGTGCGCGGCCAGAATCGCCAGGCAGCCAGAGCCGGTGCAGAGATCCAGGGCGCGTGTCACGTTCTCCGGGTCGTCCAGCCAGGGCGTCAGGCCTTGCACCAGCCATTCGGCAATGGGCGAGCGCGGCACAATGACCCGCTGATCCACCTGGAAACGGTAGCCTTGCAGCCAGGCTTCGCCGGTCAGGTAAGGGGCAGGCAGGCGCTCGTCAATGCGGCGGCGGTAAATGTCCAGGACCGCTTCGCGCTCGGCTTGCAGCAGGCGCGCATCCAGGAAAGGTTCCAGCGTATCGTGTGGCAGGTTCAGGGTATGCAGCGCCAGATAGGCGGCTTCATCCCAGGCATTGTCACTGCCATGGCCAAAGGCCAGGCCGGCGGCGCGAAAGCGCGAAACGCCGTAGCGCAGCAGGTCGCGCAGTGTCAGCAGTTCATGCGCCGCCGCAGCAGCGACGGCGGGGCTGGCGTTTTGGGTCATAGTCATGCTCGGGCAGTAGGGCGCAGCAAGGTTTCCAGTGTGCGCCGGTAAATGTTTTTGAGGGGTTCCAGGCTGTCAGCCGGAATATTCTCGTCAAGTTGGTGAATGGTCGCGTTGAGCGGCCCGAATTCCAGCACCTGCGGGCAAATCCGGGCGATGAAACGGCCATCCGAGGTGCCGCCAGTCGTAGAGAGTTCGGCTGCAATTCCTGTTTCGGCGGCAATCGCATCGGTGACAGCCGCGGTGAGGGTACCAGGTTCCGTCAGGAAAGGCTCGCCGCCCAGCTCCCATTCCAGCGCGTATTCCAGCGCATGCCGATCAAGCAGGGCATGAACCCGGGTTTTCAGGCCTGCCGCCGTGCTGGCACTGGAAAAGCGGAAATTGAAAACCAGCTGCAATTCACCAGGAACGACATTGGTGGCGCCGGTGCCCGCGTGAATATTCGAAATCTGGAAAGTCGTTGGCGGGAAAAAGGCATTGCCTTCATCCCATTGCGTGGCGGACAACTCGGCCAGCGCGGCAGCGGCCTGATGCACGGGGTTGCGCGCCAGGTGGGGATAGGCGACATGGCCTTGCTTGCCGATAACGCGCAACCGGCCCGTCAAAGAGCCGCGCCTGCCATTCTTGATGGTATCGCCCAGCACCGCGCCGGAAGTCGGTTCCCCCACAATGCAGAAATCCAGGCGCTCGCCGCGTGCCTGCAGCAGGTCGCAGACATGCCGTGTGCCGTGCAGCGCCGGGCCTTCCTCATCCGAGGTAATCAGCAAGGCGATGGCGCCATCGTGGTCCGGGCAGGCTGCGACGAATTCTTCGCAGGCCACCACGAATGCCGCGATAGCGCTTTTCATGTCAGCGGCGCCGCGCGCGTACAAACGGCCTTCGCGCAGTGTCGGCACGAAGGGCGGACTGCTCCAGGCCGCTTCCGGGCCGGTAGGCACCACATCCGTATGGCCGGCAAACACCAGCAGCGGCCTGGCCTGGCCCCGGCGGGCCCAGAGATTCGTGACGCCGCCCGCGCTGATCGTCTCCAGCTGAAAGCCCAGCGGCGCCAGCCGGCGGGCCAGAATCTCCTGGCAGCCCGCATCATCGGGCGTCACGCTGGGGCGCGCCAGCAGTTCGCTGGCAAGCGCCAGCACCGCATCATGCTTGGCGGCGCTCACGCGGACCTCAGCAATTCGTTGATGCCGGTCTTGGCGCGGGTCTGGGCGTCCACCCGCTTGACGATCACCGCGCAGGCCAGGCTGTGGCTGCCGTCGGCGGCAGGCAGGCTGCCAGGCACGACCACCGAACCGGACGGCACGCGGCCGTAGAGAATCTCGCCGCTGGCACGGTCATAGATACGGGTGCTTTGAGACAGATACACCCCCATGGCCAGCACCGAATTTTCTTCCACGATCACGCCCTCTACCACTTCGGAACGCGCCCCGATGAAGCAGTTGTCTTCGATGATGGTCGGCGCGGCTTGCAAGGGCTCCAGCACGCCGCCGATACCAACGCCGCCGGACAAGTGCACATTCTTGCCGATCTGGGCGCAGGACCCTACCGTCGCCCAGGTATCGACCATCGTGCCTTCATCCACAAAGGCGCCGATATTGACATATGACGGCATTAGCACCACATTGCGGCCGATGTGGGCGCCGTGGCGCGCGACGGCCGGAGGCACGACACGCACCCCCTCGGCCGCGAAACGCTCGGCGCTATAGTCGGCATATTTCAAGCCGACTTTGTCGTAGAACTGCAGCGGCGCGCCGCCCATGGGCTGATTGTCCTGCAACCGGAACGAGAGCAGCACGGCCTGTTTGAGCCACTGATGCACCTGCCATTTACCGTCGATTTTCTCCGCCACGCGCAGTTTGCCCGTATTCAGCCCGTCCAGCACATCGTCGATGGCGGTTTTCAGGCTGGCCGGGTGATGTGCGGCGCTCAGTGCGGCGCGGTTTTCCCAGGCTTGTTCGATGGTGTTTTGCAGTTGTGCAGTCATGCTGTCAGGTCCGGCGAGGTGGAAAAAAATGGGGAAATTACTTAGGGGTCATGGAACGGGAAATGATATAGCGCGCGATTCGCTCAGCGGCTTCGATGCAGGCTTCCAGCGGCGCGACCAGCGCCAGCCGGATGCGGCCAGCGCCCGGGTTGACGCTATCTTGTTCCCGGGCAAGAAAACTGCCGGGTAAAACGCCAACGCCTGTGGCGGCATACAAGTCGCGGGCAAATACCGCATCCGCCACCGGCGTGCCGGCCCACAGGTAAAACGAGGCATCCGGCAGTTGCACGTCCAGGACGTCTTTCAGAATGGGGTACACCGCTGCGAATTTGGCGCGGTAGGCGGCGCGATTGGCAATCACATGTTCTTCATCAGACCAGGCGGCGATGCTGCCCTGGGTAACGATAGGGCTCATGGCGCTGCCGTGATACGTCCGGTACAGCAGAAACTTGCCAATCAGGCGGGCATCCCCGGCCACGAAACCGGAACGCAGACCGGGCAGATTGGAACGCTTGGACAGGCTGGAAAAAACCACCAGATTGGCATAATCATCGCGCCCCAGCTGCCGGGCGGCTTGCAACGCGCCCAGCGGCGGCCGGGATTCATCAGGATAAATTTCCGAATAGCACTCATCGCTGGCAATCACGAAACCATAACGGTCGGACAACGCGAACAAGTCGCGCCACTCATCCAGGCGGATCACACTGCCTGCCGGATTGCCGGGTGAGCAGACATAAAGCAGCTGCGTGCGCTGCCAGACCTCAGCCGGGACCTTGCTCCAGTCGGAAGAGAAATTCAGCGCCGGATCGGCCGGGGCATAGTAAGGCTGGGCGCCCGCCAGCAAGGCGGCGCCTTCATAAATCTGGTAGAAGGGATTCGGGCACACCACCAGCGGCGCCTGGGCGCCGCCATCCACCACAAGCTGGGCAAACGCGAACAAGGCTTCGCGTGAGCCCAGCACCGGCAGAACTTGGGTTTCCGCGTCTGGTTCGGGAATGCCATAACGGCGCCCCAGCCAGGCGGCGATGGCTTGCCGCAGGGCGGGGTCACCTTTGGTTGGCGGGTAATGCGACAAACGATCCAGCGCTTGCGCCATAGCATCCCGCACCCGCGCGGGCGCCGCATGGCGGGGCTCGCCGATATGCAGGGGAATCTCTTGCAGACCCTGGGGCAGCGGCCCGGCCTCGGCCAGCAGCTTGCGGAGCTTTTCGAAAGGGTAGGGATGCAGCAGGTCGAGGCGGGGGTTCATGGATGTACCCTGGAGTGTATAGACGTAATTCTAACAAGTCGGCTACAATAGTCGGCTTCGTTGGTGAAAGTGTAATAACGAAACGCCCACGAATGAAGATGCCCGATTGCGAGGGTGGCGAAATTGGTAGACGCACCAGGTTTAGGTCCTGACGCCGTAACAGGTGTAGGGGTTCGAGTCCCCTCCCTCGCACCATTAATATTCAATAAAATCAATGTCTTACGACTTTTCGCGGCAGAGATTTTAGGGTTATTTAGGGCTGTTTTGGGTGAGCTAAGACAACATTAAGACAACATGGAAATGTTGTCTTTTTTGTTTTCCGCTTGCGTTTTGTTGTCCGCTTGCGGGCCCCCGCAAGCAACGCCGTGGCGCGCTGTGCGCCTTGCCCGGCGCTCTCAGCCCCCTTGAGCCATTTTTCAGCGCCCCTAGCCGTTCGCCCCTCCTGTGTCTTGGCAGTGCGCGTAAGGCGCTGTGCATTCGCCGGTAGTTCCTTATTCCGGGGCAGCGGTTTGGCTTCCCGGCACGTGTTTTCAGAGTGACAATAAACAAGATCTGCTACCCGATCCTGGGGGCAGGCTGGGAGTGATTTGCGTCGATTTTAGGGGGCGGAGATGGTGTTGCGTTTGAGACCGGCAGCGGGCTTTGTCGCGGGTGTTGCGGTCGGCGGGGGGATGGTGAGCTTTTTCATCACAGGCAAGTTTTTCGGAGCCGAATGGTGGGATGGCTTGACTGCGGTGGGAACGGTGGGTGCCACCGTTTCTGCGCTATGGTGGGCTTTGCATGACAAACGGGCGGCCCGGAAGAAATTGCTGATTGACCGGTATGTCTTTTGCCTAAAATTGCAATCAATCATTGACTACGTGGCTTATCAATATGGGTTTGAGGAGGCTGCTGTTAATTTCGATATGGCGCAATATGAAGCCCATCTTGCCATGTTGCAAAAACTGTACGAAAGCGTGGATGATCCTGCGCGTTTGTATTGGGTAATTGAAACAAGAAAGAGTCTTGTTTCTTTGCTTAGTATCCGGTCGTTCGGCTCTTGGAAAACCGGGCCGGCTGTTCCTGAACACAGGGCAAAATTGAAAGCACTTCATGCGCATCTGGAACAATGGAGACAGGAGTGTGAACAGGTTCTGAAAACAAAGTACGGATTTGTTTATCCATTTGATGGTTTACCTGTCAGCGCAGCCCTAGGGGGTTCTGTGGGCAGTCAATAAGGCCAGCATTGTGAAGACTGGCGTCATCAGCTACATTCTTTGCAACTCATAGGAACTGCCATGATAAAAACAGCGCCGGGTATCACTATTGCAGCATTGTTGGCTGTATGCGCTACGCTCGACGCTGTGTGATGCGCAGGGGGAGTTTGTTAATCCCCATCGCAAGTAGCGATTCCAGGCTTGCCTGGATGAGCGCTTGCGGCGAGAGTTTGGGTAAGGATGTCAGTGCCGCTGCGATGGACGGGCGCTGAAGATTGTGAGGAATGCCCCAGGATGGAGCGCGGAAATATGACTGCTGTCACGCCACAAGCTACGGTTCGTCCCAATGCCTGGCTGCGGCAGCTGACCCGCCTGAAGCCTGCCAGCTGGCCCAAGGCCCGTTGTGTGAGGACAGCGCTGGCAATTGCTGTGCCGATTTTGCTGGGCATGATGCTGGATTCTCCGGCGACGTTCATGATGATGTCGCTGGGCGCCCTCGGGTTGTGCCTGGGGGAGCGGGACGGGCCATATCACCCGAGGTTCAAGGAAATCCTGATTGTGGCTCCGTTGGGGGCAATCGGTTTTTTCCTGGGCTATCTGGGCGGTTTGCCATGGGGCTGGGTGGTGGCCTGTATGGCGCTGGCCGCATTTGTGGCGGGCATTATCAGCAGTTTTGGCTCGGCCTTGTCCGCAGGGACGGTACAGGGCCTGCTGATGGGCTGTATCGCGATTGCGATTCCTTCGATTGCGCCGTTCTGGCAGCCCGCCCTGTTTTTCCTGGCAGGCTGCGGCTTTTATGCTTTGCTGTTGGGCGTGGAGGCCTTGCTGTATCGGCAGCGGCCGTTCCTCAATGAGGTGGCGAGCCTGCTTGAGGATATTGCCAAGCTGGCGGCGGCGCGGGCGCGCGGGGTGGCGCTGGCGGGCGAGGCCTCTTACCGGCGCGCTGTGACGGATAAGCTGTCTGCGGCGTATGGCGGGCTGTTGTCGAGCCGCTACCGGCACCAGGCGGGCCGCTCGCCTTACCTGGATTGGGAATCGTCCGTGCTGCAAGGGGTTGAGCATCTTTTTTCGGCGACGCTGGCATCGAAAATTCCTGAAAATCTGACGGCCTGTGCGCAGGAATTGCGCCATATCGCGCATCAGGTGCGGGTCGGTAAACCGTTGACCCAGCCATCCGCTGTTGCAGATTCGGCGGCCACCATGCTGTTGCCGCGTGCCGTGGTCAATTTTCGCCAGATTTTCTGGCTGCATGCCTCGGCGCATGGTGTGGCGGAACGTTTCGGCCAGCCGGTGGCGCAGGCGCAGCCTCGCCGGCATTGGCTGGATCGGCTGGCGATTGCGCCCCAGGCGGTCAAGACAGCCGCCACGCTGGCCTTGTGCATCGGGCTGGCATTTGCGACGCGCTGGTTCAATGATGGTCCGCATTGGTATTGGACGCCGCTGACCGTCATCAT
>NZ_JBQEKA010000021.1:0-42406 GCF_052103615.1 Kerstersia sp.
GCCGGCGTCCTTGGCAGTTTCCGGCGCGGGGGCCGGCACATTCTTTTTTCGCTTGAAGAAACTGAACATAATCAACCGTCGTGAAATACAGGAAGTACCCGTATGGATGCCAGCGGCCCGCGCCAGGGATGAATTCCCCGGCCGTCCACCGGCATCAAGCGGTGCCCGGCCCCCCGCCATAGCGAGGGGCCGGACACGGCAATATTGTCGGAGCCAGCGGCTCCCCCGAATGCTGTCAGCACTCCCGCCCCTAGGCCAGAGTTCTTCACAGGCGTTATTCTTGCATTTTCCGCGCATTTTGCCGCGGCTCACGGCATCAAACCATCACCATGCAGAAACATCGCATCCGCATTGTAGGCGGTCAATTCAAGCGCACGCCGATTCCTGTCATCGACGCGCCCGGACTGCGCCCGACCCCCGACCGGGTGCGCGAAACGCTATTCAATTGGCTCAACCACTTGTGGGACGAGTCCTGGCAGGACAAACAGGTGCTGGATCTGTTCGCCGGCACGGGCGCGCTGGGCCTGGAAGCCGTGTCACGCGGCGCCGGCCATGTCCTGATGATTGAAAACCACCGGGCCGCCGCAGCCGCCTTGCGCGGCCTGCGCGACAAACTCGGCGCCACCAATCTGCGGATTCACCAGGGAGACGCCTGGCAGGTGCTGGAACGGCTGGATGCCACGCGCTACGATCTCGTCCTGCTGGATCCGCCCTTCGGCCTGGGCCTGCTGGAACGCATCTGGCCCGCCCTGCCGGGCATTCTCAACCCCGGCGCTTACGTCTATGCAGAATCCGAAAGCGCCATCGAACTGCCTGAAAATTCGACGGTGATTCGTTCTGGCAAGGCAGGCGCAGTCCACTACTATCTGCTACAGTTTGCTGCACCGCAATAGCGGTAAGAAATATCCCACCGGGCGAAGCCCCGCCGCGCCAACCGCCCTTGCGCGAGAACAGTGGAAATGGAGACTTGCATGATTACCGCTATATACCCAGGTACTTTTGATCCCCTCACCCGCGGCCACGAAGACCTCGTCCGCCGCGCCGCCGCCATCTTTGACCGGGTGGTGGTCGGCATTGCCCACAGCCGCGGCAAAAATCCGTTCTTCACCATCGAAGAACGCCTGGCCATTGCCCAGGAAGTGCTGGGGCATTATGACAACGTCGAGATTCATAGCTTCGACGGCCTGCTCAAGGATTTCGTGCGCGACCAGAAAGGCCGTGTGATTGTGCGCGGCCTGCGTGCCGTGTCCGACTTCGAATACGAGTTCCAGATGGCCGGCATGAATCGCCACCTGATGCCTGAAGTCGAAACGCTGTTCATGACGCCGTCAGATCAATATCAGTTCATTTCGGGCACGTTCGTGCGTGAAATCGCCTTGTTAGGCGGAGATGTCAGCCAATTCGTGTTCCCTTCCGTGGAACGCTGGCTGCAGGAAAAAGCTCGCAAGCGCCGCGAAGCCGCGGCCGGCTAAAGCCGCCGTCCGCCGCGCCTGCCAGACCGCCATGGCCCACGCCATGGCGGCTTTTTTGCGCCGATACCCCTGCCGCCAGCGGGGCTGTCCGCTGTATTCCTGGCCAGAGGGCTACAATACAGTTTCCTGAAACCGCATTCCCCAACGCTGGCGGATACTGCCATGGCGCTGCATATTACTGAAGAATGCATCAACTGCGACGTCTGCGAACCGCAGTGTCCCAATGATGCCATTTACATGGGCGCGGAAATCTACGAGATCAATCCCGACGCCTGCACCGAATGTATCGGCCACTATGACGAGCCACAGTGCCAAGTCATTTGCCCGGTCGAGTGCATTGAAATTCACCCTCAATGGCAGGAAAGCCAGGAAACTTTGATGGAAAAATTCCATCGCCTGACTCGTGTCAAGGTAGATCCGACAGCCGCCTGATGCGGCCGTTCCGGCGGTGCCCTCAGCGGCAGACCGCCGCGCTCCTCCCGTTCATCGAACCAATCCGCGAGCGCCTCACCGTCCACGGCATGAGAAAATCCATGCCGTTTCAAAGTGTCTGTTTCAAGGTGTCTGAGTGACAGGACATCGGGCATCAAAGAACGCATAAAAAAACAACAGGCCTGAAACGGATGCTCCCGTTTCAGGCCTGTTTGCGTCAGGAGTGCTGGCGCTCACGCCAGGCTGCTTACAGCCCGCGTATCATGCGCTGCAATTGGCCCCGGATCGCGGATCCCACAATCTTTTCGAACTGCACGGCATATTGCGGATCTGACCAGTCCCCCGTAATGTGTACCGGCACGCGTATTCCTTCCAGTATCCCCAGCTGACGCGCATTGGCATGCCTGCGCAGGCCTTGCATGCGCGCCTGCAGCGTCAGATTCAGACGGCCATCGAGCAGGTTCACGGTTCCTTGCTGGCTTTGCGACACCTTGATGTAGGTGCTGTCCAGATTCAGGCGGCGCAGCGTAGCGATGCCCTTGGCCAGCGCCGCCTGCACATCCAGTGAAGAAAAACGGGTCATGCCGGAACGCTGGATTGCCGGAGCAACGCCGCGCTTGAGCCCCTCGCTGAAATCGGCCAGCCATTGCTCCGCATCCAGGCCGTCAAGCATCCCGTCCACGACCTTCAGACGCGCCGAACCGCCAAGACTGGCCAGCCAATCCTGCGCCTTGGCGCCCTGCGCCGACAGGTCGAGCGCGATATCCGCCTTGCCGCTGATCATGGGCGCCACGCCGGCATCCTGCAGCATGGCCCCCAGCACCACGCCGTTCAGATTCAGTTTGAGTTTGGCCTGTTTGCCTTCCTCGGCCAAGGAGGCGTTGCCGCTCAACTGGCCTTCGTACAACCCGGCATGCACATCACGCAATTGCAGCTTGCCCGCGCCTGCATCCAGTTGCGCCCGCACGTTCTTGGCTTTCAGGCCTTGCAGCACGAGGTCACCGATACGAATATCGCCCTTCACCGCGGTTTTGCTCAACCAGCGCCAGGAAGACGCTTCCGGGGCTGGCGGCGCCGCTTGTGCCGGTTCGGCTGCTGCCGCATCCGCTTCCGGCTCGCTCTCTTGCGTTTCGGGCTCGGTTTCGCCCTTGCGTTCCTGCTCGGTATTTTCAGCCGTGGCCTGAGCGCCTGGCAGCAATTTATCGAGATCCAGGATATCGGCCGCCAGCGAGAATGTCACTCCCTTGCCCGGCTGCGCATCATATTCCATGCCCAGATCGAACTTGCCGCCTTCCAGCACCGCATTGATGCTGGCCTTGCCCGTGCTGTTCGCAAAATCGGCGGACATGCTGCCAATGACAGGTATGGACAAGGCGCCCTTGGGCAAATCCGGGTCCGTAATCACAATATCGCCCTTCAGCCCCGTCAAGGCGACTTCTTCCTGCAAGGGGCGCAGTTCGACTGGCGATGCCAATTGCGTTTTCACGAGCCGGCTGCCCTGCCGGACAGCGGCATCCAGCTTCAGCTGGCTGAAGTCCATATCGGCGGCCGTGCCTTCCAGGCCTTCCAGGCCAAAGGAAATATCCACAGCATCTTCGCCGCTCAAACGCCAGCGCCCTGTCACCGGCTCACCACCAGCCTGGGTAGGCGACACATCCAGCGCGGGCGCATCCACCGCCAGTTCAAACGGCTGCTGCGTCAGGGCACCCTTGGCGCGTACCGCCATGCGTTCCAGCTGCATGCGCCAGGAAGCCGGATAGGCCGCCAGCTTGGCGATCTGAATATTCGTATCAACACCCGTCAATGGCCGGTTGCCGGCAACATCGCCCTGGAAGATCAATTCCAGGCCAGCAACATCCAGCGTGCGCTGAGCGCCGTCAAAAGCCAGGCTGTTGCCGCGCAGGCTGAGACTGTCCGCTTGCAGCGGCCCCAGCTTCCCCGTCAGTTTGGTGTCCAGCTTTTGGGCCGCGTATTGCCGCTTGACCGGATCCAGCTTGAACATGGCCTGACCGGACAGGTCAGCCGCTACCTCAGGCTCAGCACCGGCCATTTTGGCCGACCAGGCCACATTGAACGGTTGGCCAAACGTCACGCGCCCCGTATTGATATCAAAACGGTAGAGGCGGACGGCAGCGCCGGAAGCCGCATCGCTGAACAGGATTTCGCCATCCTTGAGCGTCAGCCCGGCAATGTCGATATCCATGTCGCGGCCCTGCGCTGCGGCATCTGCCGAGCTCACTGCCTGCGCCGCTGCCTGCACGCCCGCCGCCATACCGCCAGCGATGGCAGCGTCGGCGGATACCTTGCGGGCATTGGCGGGATTGGCCTCATGCGGCGCATCCCCCAGCAAATCCTGAAAATTGAAATTACCCTGGGCGTCGCGCGCTACCCTGGCCTTGAGTCCGTCAATCGCCACATTATCGACCACCAGGCGGTTGAACAGCAGCGGCCAGACGGCGACGGCCAGCCGCGCGCTTTCCACTGACGCGAAGACGTCATCCGAATCCGGTTCGGATAGCGAGACTTCGCGCAAGGTCAGGCCAATACGCGGAAACAGGGAAAAATCCAAAGGCCCATTGACAGTCAGCGTGCGGTCGTAGCGTTCATGCACGGCCTGCGCCAATCTATCTTTATAAGCATTGGGATCAAACGTCAGAAGGAAAATCGCAATGCCAACCACGGCAATCACAATCAGTGACGCCAGTGCGATGACAATGCGTTTGAACCATTGTTTCATTGCATTCCAGGGAAAGCCGGTCTAACCATCCGGCCTGTCTTTCCCCTGCGGGATAACGACAATGGCCGTAAAGCCCCAATGCTAACGCAAGTCGCCGCAGGTGTGCGGTACCCAGGGGGGCATGAACATTGCAACGATTTGTCCATTGCCGTCATTCGCCGGCACCCAAGCGGCGCCATGGCCCCGCCCCGCAGGCTTTTAACCTGGCCCCCGCAAGGCCGCCAGCACTGCAGGCAAGGCGCTGATCAAATCCTCGGCGATCAGCCCGGGGCCCGTCCGCTGCGCCGTCTGGCCATGCAGCCAGGCTGCCGCGCAGGCCGCTTCAAACACCGGCATGCCCTGGGCCATCAAGCCGCCCGCCAAGCCAGCCAGCACATCTCCGGTTCCGCCGCTGGCCAGCCAGGGCGGCGCGCAAGCATTAATCACCGCGCGGCCATCCGGCGCGGCAATGACGGTATCCGGCCCTTTGAGCAACACCACGGCACCGCTGCTGCGCGCCGCCGCGCGCGCACGCGCCAGCTTGCCGCCGCCAGCCTGAAACAGCCGGGCAAACTCGCCTTCATGCGGCGTCAGCAGGCAGGGGCCCTGTATGGCATCGAACAATGCTTGCGGCTGGTCCTGGAACACCGTCAAGGCATCGGCATCCAGCACGCAGGCCCGGCCCGTCCGCAAAGCGGCCAGGACAGCCTCCCGCGTGCCGGGCTCCACCCCCGCCCCCGGCCCGATGATGCAGGTGTTGCGCCGTTCATCGGCCAGCAGCGCTGCGAAGCCATGTTCGGCGTCCAGCGCCGCCACCATGACACTTTCCAGCGCCGCCGCGTACACCGGCCAGACCGCTGCGGGCGCCCCCAGCGTGACCAGCCCAGCCCCGACCCGCTGGGCCGCGCGCGCCGACAGGCGGCTCGCGCCAGTCATGCAGGCGCCGCCCAGCACCAGCGCATGCCCCCTGGCATATTTATGGCCTTGCACATCCGGCCAAGGGTAAAGCGGGCGCCACACGGCTGGATCATTCAGCCAGGTCTGCAAAGGCATGTCCGCCAGCACCGCCTGCGGCATGCCGATACCGGCCAGTTGCAATTCGCCGCATAAGGCGCGCCCAGGGTACAGCCAATGCCCAGGCTTGCCCCGTTCGAATGCAACGGTCAGATCGGCCCTGACCGCCACACCACGCACCTTTCCCGTGGCGCCATCCAGGCCGCTGGGCACATCCACGGCGCAAACCGGCAAACCGCTATCGGCCAGGCTCACGACCAGCCGCGCCGCGTCGCCTTCCAGGCCACGCGCCAGCCCGGCGCCGAATAATGCATCCAGCACCAGATCCGTTTCGGCAAAACTCACCTGTTCTGCCGCCAGCACCGGGCCGGACCACAGGGCAGCCGCCCAGGCCGCATCGCCGCGCAAGGCGGCACGATCCCCCAGCAGCGCGACCCTGACCGGCCAGCCCCTGGCAGCCAGAATACTCGCCGCCACAAAACCATCACCGCCATTGTTGCCCGGGCCGCAAAGCACCAGCAGCCTTCCGCGCGGCCAGCGCCCGGCCAAGGCATCGGCCACGGCCATGCCAGCGGCATGCATCAATACCGTGCCCGGCACCCCTGCTGCCATGGCTGCCTGGTCTGCCGCCGTCATTTCTGCCGGCGTCAGCAATTCATAGCCCGATCCTGAGCGACTCATTCCCGCACTCCTTTTGCTTCTCCCGTCCCTTCCCCTAGCGCCGCATCACTGACCGCGCGGCACTGCCGGAATCCGTATCCTGGCGTCATATTGGCCCGGCTCATTCAAGTCAGTGACAAACCCCACGGCGAGGACGCCGCCTTCTGCCGCATCCAGCCATTGCGCAACGCCGACATCGGCGCGGACATGCCCATTGCCCGCGATCAAGACCGCCGGCCTGTCATCCGCGCGCCGCAGGCTTTGCGCCATCACGGCATCACGCGCCATCTGCGCCCGCGAAAAAGGCGCGACCTGTTCTGCGGTCGCATGGCCGCCATGCAGGCTGGAAAAAATCTCATTGTGCAAAGGCAGCAAACGCGGCGGCACATCGCCATCCAGCCTGAGCGCATGTTGCTCTTCCGGCGTGAAAACCGCCGGCACGCCCTGCCGCAACACCTTGCCGGCCTCGGCACGCGACAGATTCGCGGGCACTAGCGGCAGGTCATAACGCAAGGCCAGGGCCACGACCGGACGATAAAACTCCCATTGCCAGCCCGATTTGGCGGGTGCCGCACGCTGAATCACGCAATCGGCATCCTGCCCGCATTCCGCCTGGGCCCGGCGCAAATCTTCCGCCTGTTCCTGGTCAAACTGCTCCATGGCGATGACGGGGCGCCAGCCCTGCGCCACGGCCTGTTCCAAGGCCTCATGGCGCAAACGGTGGCCCTCGGCGTTATCGTGCTGCTCACCCAGCAAGACATAACGGTATTGCGGCATAGCCTGCGCCAGCGTGGCGGTATCCGTCCAGCCCGATGCAGGTAACTCCACTTTGGCAACGGGCGCCGCCGCGGGCGCCTCTGCGGCCGGTGCTGCGGCCGGCACGGCAGAGGGGACCGTGGCGGAACATGCTGCCAGCACCAAGCCGGCCGAAGCGGCCAGAACAGCCGCGCTGAGGGAAGTCAATCGAGAGTTCATAAGGGCAAATGCCAGGAAGTCAGGGGAGGATCAAGTCCCCTGTAGCATACCCTTATATTCCCCTTGCGCTCCAACCGGCCGCCCGCGCCTGCCTCAATCCAGCGCCATGGCCAGAAGCTCTTCCGCAAACGCGAAGGCAGTTGACGCCCCAGTCCCGCCCGTCACTATTCCGACCACGACACCGGGGGCAGGCGCTGCCTTGAACACGACCTCATCCGCCGACGCGTACGTCCCGGTCCAGCGTTCCACAATCTGCAAACCCGGCAAGGGCATCACGCGTTGCAGCTCCTGCAGAATCAAGGCATCGGTCGCCTCCTGGGCGAACGGTGTTTCAGCGCCGTCATAGACATGGCTATCGCCGACCACCAGCGTGCCGTCGGCGGATTGCACAGCAATCAGGTGCACGCCCTGGCGCAAGTGCTCGGCCTGTTCCTGCTGCAAACGCGCCCGCAAAGCCTGTGCCTGCGGCAAGGCCGCATATCCTTCATAGCGCACCAGGCTCAAGTCCGACATCACCGGCGCGGGCAAATCCAGCGCGCGGGCCGGCCGGACACGCAGCATCTGCAAGGTGCACAGCCGCGCCCGCGCCTGGGCGATGACGGCGGGATAGAGGCTATTCAGATCATGGCCTGGGCAAACAATGCAGCGTGTGGCGCGCATGCGCCCCCGGCTGGTGTCGATATGCGGCAAGGCGATGCCCTGCACGCTGGTATTCCAGTGAAATACCACGCCCATTTCCTGCTGCAGCCAGCGGGCCAGCTGCGCCACGGCTTCCCGCGATTCCACCCGGCACTCGTGCGGGCTATACAGCGCCCCCGCGCCCTGCCCCAGGAAGGGATAGCGCTGCGCCGTCTGCGCTTGCGTCAGCAATTCGCAGGCCTGCCCCATTTCTGTCGCGGCAAAAGCCTCCAGCACCGCCATGGCTTCGGGGCGCTGGGCCAGCACGCACAGGCCATGCTGCAGCACCTGAATCCCGGCACGGGGCGCGACCTCGCCCCAGACTTCGCGGGAACGCATGGCACGGCGCCAATGATCACCGGCACGCTGGCCGGTGACGGTCACAAACCCGAAGTTGCGCACCGAAGCGCCCACGCTGCGCGCCTGGCGCTCCACCACGGCCACCCGCAGGCCCTGGCAACGCGCCGCGTAAGCGGCTGCCAGCCCCACGATACCCGCCCCCACGACCAGCAGGTCGTAAGTCCCATCCTGCGCCGCGCTGTTCATGCCCGGCCCCGCTGCGCTGCCGCGGCTGCCGCCAGGGCGGCGCGCCGCTGTTCAAACCTTCCCAAGAGCCACTCCTCAAGTGCTGATACGTTCAGGCGGCACTCTAGGGAATAGTTGTGTCGGTTTTTTGACTAGTCATCATCACGGCGCCCAGGCTTCAGCGTTCAGCCACGCCCCGCTCATCGAGCTGCAAGGACATGCACTGCAAATCCAGCCAGCGCCCGAACTTGAAACCCGCCTGGCGCACCACACCAGCGTCTTCAAAGCCTAGTTGCCGGTGCAATGCGATAGATGCCTCATTGGATGCGTCTATCGCCGCCACCATGACATGGCGGCCCTGCGCGCGCGCCGCGTCGATCAGGGCCGCCAGCATGCGCCGGCCCAGCCCCATGCCGCGGCAGTCTTGGCGCACATAAACGGAATGCTCCACGGTATGGCGGTAGCCATCAAAATTGCGCCAGGGGCCGAAGCTGCCATACGCCAGCACGGCGCCCTCGGCGTCCGCCAGCACCAGCACCGGAAAGCCGCCCTCCCCGCGCGCCGCCAGCCAGGCCAGCCGGTTCTCGGCATCCACCACGGCATCGTTCCAGATTGCCGTCGAGTGGCGCACGGCATCGTTGTAAATCGCCGCGATCCCGGCGGCATCAGCCGCCTGCGCGGCGCGCAGCGCCACACCCTTGTCTGCCCCTGCTGCCGTCATCGCAACCCCTTAGAGGCCCAGCACTTTGGCGACATAATCGGCATCCTTGTCGCCACGGCCCGACAGATTCACCAAAATGGTCTGCTCAGGACGCAGCTGCGGCGCCTGGCGGATTGCCCAGGCAACCGCATGGGCGCTTTCGAGCGCCGGAATAATGCCTTCCACCCTTGAGAGCCGCATGAAAGCGTCCAGGGTTTCCTTGTCGCTGGCGGTCTCATAATGCACCCGGCCCTGTTCCTTCAGGTAGCTGTGCTGCGGCCCCACGCCCGGATAGTCCAGACCGGAAGCAATCGAATGCACGGCGGCAGGATTGCCCGCCGCATCTTCCAGCACATAGCAGGCCATGCCATGCAACTGCCCCGGCTTGCCCATACTGAGTGTCGCGGAATGGCGGCCCGGCTTGTCCAGGCCCTCGCCCGACGGTTCAACCCCGACCAGCGTCACCCCCGCATCATTCAGGAAAGCCGTGAACATGCCAATGGCATTGGAGCCGCCGCCCACGCAGGCCGCCACATAATCCGGCAAGCGGCCATGGCGCGCCTGGAACTGCTCGCGCGCCTCGCGGCCAATAATGGACTGGAAGTCACGCACCATCTTGGGGAAAGGGTGCGGGCCGACCACGGAACCGATGGCATAGAAGAAGGCCTGCGGATCCTTGAGGTATTCCTCAAAAGCGCTGTCCACGGCTTCCTTGAGCGTTGCCGCGCCACGCGTCACCGGCACCAGCGTGCAGCCCAGGATACGCATCTTGATGACATTCGGATGCTCTTTCTCAATGTCCACTTGCCCCATATGGATTTCGCAGGGAATCCCCACCAGGGCGCAAGCCGTCGCCAGCGCCACGCCATGCTGGCCAGCACCGGTTTCGGCAATGACTTTTTTCTTGCCCATGAAACGGGCCAGCAGCGCTTCGCCCAGGCAGTGGTTGATCTTATGCGCCCCAGTGTGGTTGAGGTCTTCCCGCTTGAGGTAAATCTGCGCCCCGCCCAATTGCTCGGACAAACGCCGCGCATGGAAAATCGGGCTGGGCCGCCCCACATAATCCGCAAACAGATCCGCCAGTTCCTGCTGGAAATCCTCGCGCTGGCGAATGGTTTCATAGGCCTGGTCAATCTCATCCATGACCTGTTTCAAAGCCGGGGGCACGATCTGGCCGCCGAAAGGACCGAAAAAGCCCTGGGCATCGGGCATGGGGGCAAACGAAGAGTGCGAAGAGCTCATGACGGATAGCGCGGAACGCGAAAAAAGTGGAAAGGAATGCGTGAATAAGTCTGCGGGGATTATATGTTTTGCTTGCCGCAGCGCGCCAAACACCACGGCCTCGCCAGGCGCGCTCAATAAACTAATGCCATAAATTTCGTTGGCCGCCGCCAGGACAGACGCCAAGCTACCTACCTCTGGCGGCATCGTCCGAATACTGCTGATCCGCTCCCTTCCCCTTCTGTCACAGGCCCCTTCAGCATGAGCGCCATCTTCGAGATCCCGCCGGACATCTTCTGGTTTCTGCCCACCTCCGGCGATACCCGCTACCTGGGCACTTCGGACTTCGGCCGCGCGCCCAGTAACGAATACCTGCGCAGCATCGCCACCACCAGCGAGAACCTGGGCTATGACGGCCTGCTGATTCCCACCGGCAGCTCCTGCCTGGACCCCTGGGTGGTGGCCGCCAGCCTGGTGCCCGTCACCCAGCGCATCAAGCTGCTGGTGGCCTTGCGCACCTCACTGGGCGCGCCGGTGTCCAGCGCCCGGCAGGCGGCCACGCTGGATCAGGCCTTGCATGGCCGCCTGCTGCTCAATGTGGTGCCTGGCGGCGATGCCACGGAACTGGCTGCCGATGGTGTATTCCTCGACCACGACACCCGCTACGACTACGCGGCCGAATACCTGACGATCTGGCGCCGTCTGCTGGCCGGTGAAACCGTGGATGTGGATGGCCAATATTTCAAGGTCAAACAAGGCCGGAATTTTTTCCCGCCAGTGCAGCGGCCTTACCCGCCGCTGTATTTCGGCGGTTCCTCGGCGGCTGCCCACGAGCTGGCCGCCAGCCAGGTGGATGCCTATCTCACCTGGGGCGAACCGCCGGCGGCTGTCGCGGAAAAGTTTGCCGATGTCCGCGAGCGCGCCGCCCGCCACGGCCGCACGCTGAAGCTGGGCGTGCGCCTGCATGTCATCGTGCGGGAAACCAATGAAGAAGCCTGGGCCGAAGCCGACCGCCTTATCAGCAAGCTGACCGACGACGATATCGCGCAGGCACAAAAGAACTACGCCCGCATGGACTCTGTCGGCCAGGCGCGCATGGCCGCCCTGCACGGCGGCCGCCGGGACCGCCTGGAAGTCTCGCCCAACCTTTGGGCCGGGGTCGGCCTGGTGAGGGGCGGCGCCGGTACGGCCCTGGTGGGCGACGCCGCCACGGTTGCCGCCAAGCTCAAGGAATATGCCGACCTGGGCGCGGATACCTTCGTGCTGTCGGGCTACCCGCACCTGGAAGAATCCATCCGCTTTGCCGAACTTGTCTTTCCCCTGCTGGGCAAACGCCCCGTCACCCTGAGCGGCCAGGCCCAGACCGGCGGCGCCTTCGATGCCCGCGCCATTCATACACTCAAGGAATCCACCTCATGAGCCGGAACATCATAGACATGCGTTGCCGCCCGGCTTTTCTGCATGATTTTTTCGGCGCCACCCCAGGTTCCCCCGCCCATGAAACGGCGCGCTGGCTGAACCGCCGCGTGGGCACACGCGGCAGCGATACGCACTTTGAAAAATCCCTGACGCACCAAGGTTTTCTGCAGGAAGTCCGTGATGCGGGCCTGAGCAAGGCTGTCGTTGTCGGTCGCCGCACGCCGGTGCAGCACTTGTCCAATGAAACTATCCACCAGATTGTCCACGGACACAGCGAACTGCTGGGCATTGCCGGTGTGGATCCGGTCTCGCAAGGCGAACGCGCCGCGCTGGAAGATATCGAGCATGCCATCGGCACGCTGGGCCTGGCGGGCATAGACCTGGAACCCGGCTTCGGCGAACCGGCACGCCACCCCGACGACCCGGTCTATTGGCCGATCTACGAATTGGCGCGCCGCCTGGGCGTGCCGGTATTCCTGATGAGCGGCCCCACCACGCCGGACCCGCGCTTCAACGATCCGGTTGGCCTGGCGCGGGTGGCCCAGGCCTTTCCCGATCTGCCGCTGGTGGTGTATCACGGTTATTGGCCCAATGTGCAACAAGCCATCGGGCTGGCCTTCCGCCATGCCAACGTTCATCTGGTGCCGGATATGTATCTGTTCCAGCCAGGCAGCGAAGCGTATGTGCAGGCCGCCAACAGCTTTCTGTCAGAGCAGTTGCTGTTCGGTTCGTCCTACACCTTCCGGCCCATCCGCCAGAGCATCGACGATTTCCTGCAACTGGGTTTCCGTGATGACAGGCTGGAATCCCTGCTGTATGGCAACGCCGCGCGCCTGTTCGGGCTAGGCGCGGCCTGAGGCTTCCGACTGGGCTGGCGCCTTGAGGGGCCAGCCCTGCCAATCAGCCTGAAAATCGGCAGGCCACCAGCCTGCCCGCTGTGCCAGCCTTAGCGTGCCTGGCGCTCCAGCCAGGGCAAGGTATAGAGTTTTTCATCCTTGCCCAGCGACTCATGGATCTGCGCCCGCACCACGGGTGATTCATGATACAGACGGATCAATTGCCGCAAGCGCGGATCTTCCGGTTCACCCGCGCGCGTGACGAAATGGATGGCGTATTTTTCATCCTCCGCGCCCGAATAGGCCAGGCCGCCGGAAGCCACATCACTGCGGCCTGCCGCCACAAAAAACAGCGGCGCGCCGACCGCCAGGTCCACATCGTCGAGCGCCCGCGCCAGCTGCGGGCCAGGCACTTCCACGAACTTCAGCTTCCTGGGGTTTTCAGTGATGTCATGCACCGTGCTGAATGCAGCCTCGGGGTTTTTCACCCGGATCAAACCCAGCTTCTGCAAAAACAGCAGCTGCCGCCCCTGATTGGTCACATCGTCATACACGGATATCGTCGCGCCTTCGGGCACCGCCTCCAGTGCCTGAATGGTTCTGGAGAACAAACCAACGTTCATCAGAAAGCCGACATCGGCCACCTTGAAATGGTAACCGCGCGCTTTGGCAGCGTTGTCCAGAAACGGCAGATGCTGAAAATAATTGGCGTCCAGGTCCTTGGCCGCCAGGGCTTCGTTGGGCGCTGTCCAATCGCTGAACTCAATGACCTCGACTTCCAGCCCCTGCTTTTTTGCTTCTGCTGCCGCCGTTTCCAGGGACGGCGCGGTGACCGCGGACACCCCGATTTTCAGCGGTGCGGCCTGCGCCGCCATGCTCATGGCCAGGCCTGCGGCGCTCAGCGCCAGCCAAAATGTCTTCTTTGCTAGTCGAATCATCACTCTCTCTGCTTCACTTCGGAAACCTGGGGCGCTAGCGCGGCCTGCCCTTCCGTCAGCCATGTCAGGCTGTAGAACTTGGCCTCGCCAGCGTAGGAATCATGTATCCGTTGCCGGACGGCGCCGGATGACTGGTAAATCCCGATGAACTGCCGGATGCGGGGATCGTCTGCGTTGTCGGCCCGCGTCACGAACTGTATGCCCCAGAACGGATCGGTGCCCGTGCTGTAGAACAGCCCCTGGTGCGCCGTCTCCGCCAGCCCCGCCTGTACCAGGCTGCCTGCCGTAACGACCACGAGATCCGCATCATCCAAGGCACGCGGCAATTGCGGCCCGGCCAGCTCCACAAACACCAGTTGCCCCGGGTTCTCGGCGATGTCGTCGAGTTGCGCCAGCCTCGGCGCATCCGGCCGCAAGCGGATCAACCCGGCGTCCTGCAAGGTTTCCAAGGCCCGGGTCTGATTGGAGGTGTCATTGGCCAGCGCCACGCGCGCGCCCTTGGGCAACGTTGCCAGCGACGCATGACGTTTGGAAAACAGGCCGATATTGCCGCGCACGCCCGGCCCGGCGCTGCGCAGGCTCTGGCGGTTTTCCCGATTGAAGGTGTCCAGGAAGGCCTGATGCTGGTAGTAGTTCAGGTCGAGGTCGCCATTGACCAGCGCGGTATTGGGCAAGGTCCAATCGGTAAACTCGATCAGCTGCACCGCCAGCCCTGCCGCCTTGGCTTCATCCGCGGCTATCTGCGCCGAATCCGCCAAGGCGCCTGGCGTCACGCCGATTTTCAGCGGCTGCGCGCCGGCCGCGGCCAGGCAGCACAGCGACGCGGCCAGGCCTGCCGCCCATTTGCTGGGGATTCCAAACCTGCAAAAACCGCCAAGCCCGCCAAGCCTGAAACACCAGGCGAACCTTCCAACCCTGCCGGGCTTGCCCAGCCATCCGCGCCGCGCGCCCTCTGGCCGCTGGGACGTGGCGCTTTGCGCTGTCGGTTTCATGGCTGCGCCTCGGCCGCGGCAGCCTGCGCCGCCTGCGCTTGCCCAGGCCCAGGCTGCACGCGCCATTGCGCCGCAGGATGGCGATCCGGCAAGCGGTCGCCCTGGCCAAATAGTTTCTGCCGCAAAGTGCCCGGCGCATAAGCGGTACGGTAACGTCCCCGGCTCTGCAGCTCGGGCACAACGAAACGGGCAAAGTCTTCCCAGGTTTCGGGCACCACGATGCGCGTCAGGTTGAAGCCGTCTATCTCCCCCTCGTCCATCCAGCGTTCCAGCGCATCGGCCACCTGCACCGCATCTCCAACAATGGTTTGATAGCGGCTGCCCAGCCCGAACTGTTCCAGCAGCTGGCGGCGTGTCGTCCAGCCCTGTTGTTGAGCCGCCTGGGCCGCCGACTGAATGGCATTGCTCTGGCCATACTGAATCGGTTCATCCAGGCCATAGCGTGAAAAATCCACCCCGGTGCTGGCGGCAAAGTGCGCCAGGCCGCCTTCCGCACTGGCATGACTCAGATAATCCGCATATTTTTCCTGGGCTTCGGCTTCGGTCTGCCCCACCACGACCGCCACGCCCACATAAATTTTGAGCGCCGCCGGGTCGCGGCCAGCCTCCGCCGCCGCCTGACGCAGGCGCCGCGACGTTTCGCGGGCCGCGGCAGGCGTCGCCGCACCGATGAAAATCCCTTCGGCATGCTGCCCGGCAAACCTGCGCCCGCGAGAGGAAGCGCCCGCCTGGAACAACACAGGCGTGCGCTGCGGTGAAGGCGCGCTCATATGAATCGCATGGCTGCGGTAAAACGGCCCCTCATGCCGGACGGCATGCACTTTCTCCGGCAGGGCATGAATCCGCCGGGCGCGGTCGGCAATCACTGCGCCATCTTCCCAGCTGCCCTCCCAGAGCTTATAGGCCAGCGTCAGGAAATCATCGGCGCGGTCATAGCGGGCATCATGCTCAGCCAGGCCATCCTGGCCCAATCCCCGGGCGCCGCTATCCACATAGCCCGTCACAATATTCCAGCCGATGCGGCCATTGCTCAACTGATCCAGCGTGGAAACATCGCGCGCGAAAGTATAGGGATTGAGCGCCCCCACCGTGGCCGTGACGCCGAAACCGAGATGCTCGGTAACAGCCGCCATCGCGGATACCAGCAGCCAGGGATTGTTCACCGGCAGTTGCACGGCCTCGCGCAAAGTCAGATCGGCATTGCCTTGATAGACATCGTAATAGCCCACCACATCAGCAATGAAGAGGCCGTCAAACAGGCCTTGCTCCAGCGTTCTGGCGATATCCGTCCAGTATTTCAGGGTGTGGTACTCCGTGGAGCGATCACGCGGATGCGTCCACAGGCCATGGTGAATATGGCCCACGCAGTTCATATTGAAAGCGTTGACGTGAATCTGCTTTTTCGATTGCGGCATGACGGTGCTCACGGTTGCAGCCAAGCCAGGCAGTACAGCCTGGGCTCGTTCTGATAGAACGTCCTGATGGTCTCGCGCACAGCTGGCGAGTGTTTGTCGGTCAGCATCCTGTGCCATCAAAGCGCGCCGTGGCGCGGCGGATAAATGCCATTGAGGGCATAGTTGCCTATCGCGTGGTATTTCCAGCGCACCGGATCATGCAGGGTATGCACTCTGGCGTTACGCCAGAACCGGTCCAGCCCCAGATCATCCAGCGTGGCGCCGGTTCCGGCCAGTTCAAACAGTTTGCTGCCGGCCAGCAGGCTGGCGCTGGTACTCAGCGCCTTGGCCTGGGCCACGGCAATCGACGCGCGCGCCACGCTGGCTTCATCCGGCGCCGCCTGCGCCGCATCGACCAGCCGGGCTGCGCGGGCGATCAGGGCGTCAGCCGCTCGCAGACGCACATGGACATTACCCAATTGCTGCAAAAGCAAAGGGTCATCGCTGGCGCGTTCAACGCCTGCATCTATCCACGGGCGCGCCTGCTCGCGCACAAAGGGCAAGGTGGCCGCCAGCGCGCCATGGCCAATGCCGGCATCCAGCGCGGCATGAATGATCTGCGCAAACGGGCCTATGGTCGTCGGCGTCTCAAATGAAGTCTGAAATGGCACCACCCAGCCGGGGTCCACCCGCACCCGGTTCAAGCGGACCGAGCCGCTGCCCGTCACGCGCTGGCCGAAACCATCCCAGTCATCGGTGATTTCCACGCCTGCGGCTGCCCGCGGCACGAATACCAGGTATTGCCGTTGCGCATCGGCATCCTGCGCCGTCACCAGCGTCGGTATCCAGTGCGCGAAAATGGCGCCCGTGCAATAGAACTTGCTGCCTTCGACATACCAGCCATCGCGCTCGCGCACTAAACGCGTGCGCCGCTTGAAATCCTTGTGGCCGATTTCCGCCAGGGCGTTGCCCAGCCGTTCACCACGCAGCACACGGTCATAGAAAAAAGCCTGCTGCTCCGCCGAACCGCCCACCCGCAGCACTTCCAGCGCATAGAAATGGTTTTGCGGGATATGGCCGAAATTGCCATCGGCAGCGGCAATCAGCGCCACCACTTGCGCCAGCACCGCAGCAGACACCCCTGCGCCGCCATAGGCCTTGGGAACCGTAATGCCCCAAAGCCCGCTACGGCTGAATGCCTCCACTTCGCGCCAGGGCAATATACGCTCGCGGTCGCGGCGCACGGCCTCTACTGCCAGCGTTTCCGCCAACTGCCGGGCCACCTGCAACGCTTGCGCCGCATCGGTGATAACCGCCGCCGGCGGGGCCGCAGCGGGCGCCGCCGCTACCGCCAGTATGTCAGTGTCCTGCGGCAGCGCCACATCCTCATATCGTGTCATCCCGGTGTCCTCCCCGCCCGTCCGCCTAATTCCATTGATGCCGCCGCGGCAGCACGCCATTGAGCAAGTAATTGCCCAGGAGGTGATATTTCCAGCGCACCGGGTCATGCAACGTATGCACACGCGCATTACGCCAATGACGGTCCAGGTTATGCGCGGCGCGCGTCGCCGATGACCCTGCCAGCGCGAACAACTGTTCGCTGGCCGCCAGCGCGGCCTCGGTCGTCAAGATTTTGGCCTCCGCCACCGCTACCGAGGCCCGCGCGGCAGCCGCGGCGTCCACAGCCGCCAGGGCGGCCAGTTCATCCAACGTCCTGGCGCTTTCCAGCAATACGGCGTAGGCCGCTTCAACCTCGACCTGCAACTGCCCCACTTCCTGGATCAAGTGGGGATCCAGGGCAGCGCGGCTGACCCCGGCGTCTATCCATGGCCGGCTTTTTTCGCGCACGAATGCCAGCCCGTCCGCCAGAGCGCCCTGCGCAATGCCAGCATCTATGGCCGCCTGAATCAACTGCGAGACCGGGCCGGACAGATTGGGCGTGTCGGCATGACGCCACAGCGCCACGACATCATCGGGCGCGACCGCGACGGCATCAAATACCACGCTGCCGCTGGCCGTGGTGCGCTGGCCAAACGAACGCCAATCGTCAATCACATGCACCCCCGGGGCATCGCGCCGCACCCAGACCTGCACCGGCCTTTCTGCTTCATCGACCGCCCGGAAAGGAATCCAGTGCGCGAAAATCGCGCCCGTCGAATAAAAACGCGTGCCGCTGACCCGCAGCCCGCCTTGCGCATCACGATGCAGGCGGGCAGTCGCCTGATGCAGATGCGCCGCCCTGGCCTTGCGCTCCGGCCCGGCGTTGCCGAAACGGTGCCCGTCGAGCACGGCGCGGAACCAGCGCGCCTGCTGCGCAGCGCTGCCGGTATCCCGCAGATTCTGGATCAGGGCAAAATGGTTTTGCGGAATCTGGCCCAGTGAGGGGTCGGCCGCGCAGAGCGTCGCAAACACCTGCGCCAGCGTTTCATAGGAAGCTTCCAGGCCACCGTAGGCGCGGGGAATCGTAATGGCGCCCAGGCCGCTGGCGGTATAGCTTTCGATTTCATCCCAGGGCAGACGGCGCTCCCTGTCGCGCTGGGCCGCCGTCTGGCGGAACGATGCGGCCAGGCGCGCGGCAACCTCCAGCGCTTGCGCTTCGCTGGCGATCCGGTGCGGCGCACGCGGCGGCAGCGGCAAACGCGCCGGTTCCAGCGTCGATGATGCGGCGGTCAGGCGGGCCTGACTGTTTTCAAGCTTGCTCATGGGCAGCCTCTCCGTCCCAGGGTTGAGTCCAGCGTATTCAACGGCTGCGCAGCCAACGCACATAGGCATCTCCGCCAGCCTGCACCACGGACACCAGCGCGATCAGCACGGCGATTACGATCAGCATGACCTGGGTATCAAAGCGCTGATAGCCATAGCGGATGGCCAAATCCCCCAAGCCGCCGGCGCCGACCGCCCCGGCCATGGCCGAAGAACTGATCAGCGCGACCACGGTGATGGTGAAGCCCCCCACGATGCCCGGCAGCGCCTCCGGCAAATACACATGGCGCACGATGCTCCATTTTTTGCAGCCCATGGCCTGCGCCGCTTCAATCAAACCGGGATCGACCTCGCGCAGGCTGACTTCGGCAATACGGGCGAAAAACGGCGTGGCGCTGATGGCCAGCGGCACAATGGCCGCCCAGACGCCGATAGTGGTGCCCGCCACCAGCCGGGTAAAAGGAATCAAGGCGACCAGCAGCACAATGAAAGGCGTTGCGCGGAACCCATTGACTACGCTGCCAATGGCCCGGTTCACCCGGGGTGACGCCAGGAAACCGCCAGGCGCCGTCACGATCAGCAAAATGGCCAAAGGCACACCGGCAGCCAGGGCAATGACGCCCGACACCCCGACCATCATCAAGGTGTCGGACAAGGCTTGCCAGTAGCGTTCAGCGGGAATGGATAGCGTCAGCGACATAGCCGATAACCTCGATGTGATGAGCGATGGCCGCCGGGCCGCGCGTCAGGGAATGAAGATCCGGCAACAGCGTCTTGCCGTCCAGAGCCAGCAGCAGGCGGCCATGGGCATGGCCCTGAATGCGGTCCACACCGCCATGGATCAGACGCTGGTCGCCAGGCAGCGCCTGGGCAATCCGCAGGAAATCCGGTTCCAGGCCGCTTTCGCCGCTATAGTCCAGCGCCAGGATTTGTTCATAACGGCCCGAGGCTGGCGGCCGCTGCAGCAGCCGGGCCTGCAAATCGTCCGGCAGGCCATGCTGCAAGGGCGCGAGCAAGGCCCGCGTCGCCGCATGCCTGGGCGCGCCAAAGACTTTCCAGACTTCCCCTTGCTCGACGATGCGCCCCTGTTCCAGCACCAGCACCTGATCGGCAATCTCGCGGATGACGCTCATTTCATGCGTGATCAGAATGACGGTAATGCCCAGGCGGCGGTTGATATCGCGCAACAGCGCCAGAATGGCGTGCGTCGTTTCCGGGTCCAGCGCGGAAGTGGCCTCGTCGCAAAGCAAAATTTCAGGGTGCGTCGCCAGCGCCCGCGCAATGCCGACGCGCTGCTTCTGCCCGCCGGACAGGCGGCCAGGGTAAGTGTCCTGCTTATCCTGCAAGCCCACCAAAGCCAAGAGTTCCTGCACGCGCGACTTGATTTGCGCGCGCGGCAAACCGGCAACCGTCAGCGGCAAGGCCACATTGTCAAAGACGGTTTTGGCCGACAGCAGATTGAAGTGCTGAAAAATCATGCCGATCCGGCGGCGCAATTGCACCAGCCCGCTTTCACTCAAGCGGCCGATATCCGCGCCATCCACCAGCACCTGCCCGCTGGTCGGCTGCTCCAGGCGGTTGATCGTGCGCAACAGGCTGGACTTTCCGGCGCCGCTGCGGCCGATGATGCCGAAGATACTGCCCGCCGGAATATCGAGATTGATATCCTCCAGCGCCGCGACCGCTCCGGCCGATGAATGATAGGTCTTGCCGACCTGGCGGAAAGAGACCGAGCCTGCGCCCGCCGCGACGGTTTGTGCGCGGATCTCCGCTACCGGCAAAGGCTCGTGCAGGACATCATTGCCGACCGCGTAACCGCCATCGAAGACATCCCCTTGAGAAAGACTGCGCCGCAAGGCGGTCGTAAGCGTCATATTGATTCCTTGATAAAGGACGCCCTCCCAGGCGCCGCGCAGCGGTTCTTACTTGCGTGTCCAGGCCAGCGTGTACAGACGGTCATCGTTATTGAATGACTGGCGCGTCACGGCCTTGACCTCGGGGGATTGCTGATAGATGCCGATGAACTGGCGGATGAGCGGATCCTGTTCCCGGCCTTCCTTGACGACAAACTGGATCGCGAACTGCGCGTCCTCAATGCCCGAATACGCCAGGCCGCTGGAAGGATCGAATGCCTGAGCCGCCACAATGAAATGCGGATATCCCTGGGCGATATCGACATCCCCGGTAATACGCACCAATTGCGGGCCTTCCACCTCGACAAAACTCAGGTTCCTGGGATTTTCAACAATATCGTCGAGGGTTCCCAGATATCCGACGTCCGGTTTCAATTTAATCAATCCGGCTTTCTGCAATAACAACAGGCCGCGCCCCTGATTCACCGGATCATTAGCAATACCCACTTTGCCATTCAGCGGCACAGCATTCACATCATTATGTTTGAGGGAATACAAGCCAACATTCGCCAGAATGCCGGTATCAGCGCTGCGCAATTTGAATCCCTGCTTGGCAATCGCATTATTCAAAAAAGGCTGATGCTGGAAATAATTGATGTCGATATCACCATTATTGACAGCCACATTCGGCGTTGTCCAATCGGTGAATTCGATAACCTCCACCTCTATTCCCTGGGCCCGTGCTTCCTTGGCCGCAGCATTGATGGAATCGGCATACGCCCCCGGCACCACGCCAATACGCAGCTTTTCTGCCGATTGCGCGGGCATGACCGCCATGGCGATGGCACTGGCCAGCAAAAACTGCTTGATATGACTCAACATGATGCGACCCCTGAAATAGATTCAATCCATGCCTGCCGCAATAAACATTGCGGCAGTTTGCGCTGCGATGCCAAACAGGGCAGCGATTGCGCTGCGCGCCTGCCAATCGCGTCAAAGTACCTTGCCCTGACGGCAAGGCCGGCATACCCCCTGCACTCAGAATTGATTGAACCCGCAATTGCGGCACCGGCACCACTACTGTTTATTTATTTCCTTATATGCCAGTCCCATTGCGCGGATCTCATATTGCAGTTTTCTATAACCCGGCCTTATATAGAAATCCCAATTCATGCATTTGAATTCCCGGGTTTGCCATTGCTGTCTGCCGCGGTTCTCTGCGCTCAGCGGCAGACAAAGCCATGGCAGGCGGATGCGGCCAGCCGCTGGCCCGGCGCCTGCGCCACCCCGCTATAATTCTCAATATGTGAGAACACATCTTATATGTTGATAAATCATGGCGGCCACGTTAATCTTTGTCCTGTTCCCGGCGCCGTGGGCGGCGGGATCGCAACACAGCGGCCGTCATCCGGGCAGCCGCGGAACATATAAAAAGGCCCGCGCGCCGCGCGGCCTGGTGATGGAGACTGACGTGGCAGAGAAAAAACTCAAGGCCGCGATCATCGGTTCCGGCAATATCGGCACGGACCTGATGATCAAGATATTGCGGCATGGCAAGAACCTGGAAATGGGCGCAATGGTCGGCATCGACCCTGCCTCTGACGGCCTGGCGCGCGCCGCGCGCCTGGGTGTCGCCACGACGCACGAAGGCGTCGAAGGGCTCATCAAACTGCCCGTTTTTGCCGATATCGACTTCGTGTTCGACGCCACCAGCGCTGGCGCCCATATCAAGAACGACAAGCGGCTGCGCGAAGCCAAGCCGGGCATCCGCGTCATCGACCTGACGCCCGCCGCCATCGGCCCCTATTGCGTGCCCGTCGTCAACCTGAACGACCACATCAATGAAGCCAATGTGAACATGGTCACCTGCGGCGGCCAGGCCACCATCCCGATGGTGGCTGCTGTTTCCCGCGTGGCCAAGGTTCACTATGCGGAAATCGTGGCCTCCATCGCCAGCAAATCGGCCGGCCCCGGCACCCGCGCCAATATCGACGAATTCACCGAAACCACTTCGCGCGCCATCGAACAAGTTGGCGGCGCTGCCAAGGGCAAGGCCATCATCGTGCTGAATCCGGCCGAGCCGCCACTCATCATGCGCGACACGGTCTATGTGCTGAGCGAAGCCGCTGACCAGGCCAAGGTGGAAAAATCCATCGAAGACATGGCGGCTGCCGTCCATGCCTATGTGCCGGGCTACCGCCTGAAGCAAAAAGTGCAATTCGACGTCATCCCGCCGGAAGCGCCCCTGAATATCCCCGGCCTGGGCAAGTTCAGCGGTCTGAAGACCTCGGTGTTCCTTGAAGTCGAAGGCGCGGCGCACTACCTGCCCGCCTACGCCGGCAACCTGGACATCATGACCTCCGCCGCGCTGGCCACTGCTGAAAGCATGGCTGAGTCCATCATCAACGCCTGAGGGGGAGACCAATCATGACCTTCAATCCCGGCAAGAAACTCTATATTTCCGACGTGACGCTGCGCGACGGCAGCCACGCGATCCGCCATCAGTACTCCATCCAGAACGTCAAGGACATCGCGCGCGCCCTGGACAAAGCCAAGGTCGATTCCATCGAAGTGGCGCACGGCGACGGCCTGCAAGGTTCGAGCTTCAACTACGGCTTTGGCGCGCATACCGATCTGGAATGGATAGAAGCGGTCGCGGGCGAACTGAGCCATTCGAAGATCGCCACGCTGCTGCTGCCCGGCATTGGCACCATCCATGACCTGGAAAATGCCCACAAGGCCGGCGCCAGCATTGTCCGCGTCGCCACGCACTGCACGGAAGCCGATGTTTCCAAGCAGCACATCGAACGTGCCCGCGAACTGGGCATGGACACGGTCGGCTTCCTGATGATGAGCCACATGACCACGCCGGAAAACCTGGCGGTCGAAGCCAAGAAGATGGAAAGCTACGGCGCCACCACCATTTATGTCGTGGACTCGGGCGGCGCGCTGGGCATGCAGGATGTGCGTGACCGTTTCCGCGCGCTGAAGGCTGTCCTCAAGCCTGAAACCACGACCGGCATGCACGCCCACCACAATCTGTCGCTGGGTGTCGCCAACTCCATCGTCGCCGTGGAAGAAGGCTGCGACCGCATTGACGCCAGCCTGGCCGGTATGGGCGCGGGCGCAGGCAACGCGCCGCTGGAAGTCTTCATCGCCGCGGCCGAGCGCCTGGGCTGGAACCACGGCACCGACCTCTACACCCTGATGGATGCGGCCGACGACATCGTGCGCCCGTTGCAGGACCGCCCGGTGCGCGTGGACCGCGAAACCCTGGCGCTGGGCTACGCTGGCGTGTACTCCAGCTTCCTGCGTCACGCAGAGGTTGCCGCCAAGAAGTATGGCCTGAGCACTGTCGATATTCTGGTCGAACTGGGCAAGCGCCGCATGGTCGGCGGCCAGGAAGACATGATCGTGGACGTGGCCCTGGATCTGCTGAAACAGCCGGCCTGAGCCTGACACACCAGACAGACTGCGCGGCGCGCCATGCGCGCCGCCCGGCCTGCCTCAAAAAAGCCGGTGCCGCCCTGCACCGGCTTTTGCTTTTTCATGTTCCGTTTCGCGTCCCGTTCAGGCTGCCCGCCCCCGGGTAGAATAGCCCCCACTATGTCAACGACTGCCCCTGCCCCCCGTTCCCTGGCCAGCCAAACCCTGTTTCGCGGCCTGGACATCATTGATGCCGTTGCCGATGGCTGCGTCACCGTGCAGGCCATTGCAACGCGTACCGGCGTCAGTTTCAGCACCACCCACCGGCTGGCCTCTGCGCTGGTGCAGGCGCGCTATCTGCACTTCGAACCGCGCCGCGGCTACCGTCTTGGCAACCGTCTGCTGGAACTGGGCTTTGCCGCCTACCGTGAATCCACCCTCACCAGTTGCGCCCGCCCGCATCTGGAACGGCTCGCGGAGCAAACACAGGACACCGTGCACCTGGCCTCTCTGGATGGCAATGGCATCATTTATCTGGACAAAATCGGCGGCCAGCGCCCGGTGCAGGTCAACACCCGCATCGGCGGGCGCAAGCCCATCTGCGGCACTGGTGTCGGCAAATCATTGATCCTCGACGAAACCGAAGAGCAATGGCGGCTGCGCTACGAACATGACGCCAGCCGGGGCGACATCCAGATTCCGCTGGAAGCGTGGATGCGCATGATGCAACGCTATGCCCAAGGCGGCTACAGCATGGACCTCGAAGAAAATGCCGCGGGCATCCGCTGTGTGGCGGCACCGGTGCGCGACATCAGCAACCGCATCATTGCCGCTATCAGCGTCACCGGCACCGCCCCCTACACGGATGATGAACGCATGCAGTCTCTCATCCCCGTCGTCCAGCTGGCGGCCCGCCAAATCAGCGAAGCGCTGGGCGGGCAATTCTAAAATTCCCGCCAGCGGGACGGAACCGCCATTCTTACCTTCTTTTCAAAGCCCAGCCTCATGTCTGCCATCCTGCTTCGCCCCGCCACCCCGGATACTGCTGCCGAATGCCTGCGCATCCGGGCGCTCACGCGTGAAAACGCCTTCAGCGCCGACGAACTGGCGGCGCTGGGCATTACCGTGGAAAGCTGGCGCGCAGGCATTGAAAGCGGCGAACTCATCGGGCAGATCGCCTGGGATGGCCAGACCATGGCGGGTTACTGTTTCGGCGATCGTGACAGCGGCGAAATCATGGTTCTGGCGCTGCTGCCGCAATATGAAGGCCAGGGCCTGGGGCGCCGCCTGCTGGCCAGCCTCGTTGAAACGTTTGCCGCGCTGGGCTTTCGGCAGCTGTTCCTGGCCTGCTCCAGCGATCCGGCTGTCCGCTCCTACGGTTTTTACCGCCACCTGGGCTGGACGCACACCGGCGAATCCGACGAGGTCGGGGACCATATCCTGAGCTTGCCCCTTTCACGCTGATCGTCCGTCTGGCAAGTGGCAGGCGGCAATTGCCAATCGCGAATTGCGAACTGCTAATCGCTAATCGCGAATTGCCAGCCGCCAGCCGCGATGCGGCCGGCGGCGGCCAGCGTCAGGCGCGGCGGGCCCGGGCAGCGCGCCAACGGCGCTGGCTGCCCACGACAAACACGAAAAAGGCAGGCACACCCAATACCGCCAGCACCGTGCCGCTGATCATCCCGCCCAGCACCCCGACGCCGATGGCCTGCTGCGTTTCCGCGCTGGCCCCGGAGGCCAGCACCAGCGGCAGCACACCCAGCGCAAACGCCAGCGAGGTCATCAAAATGGGGCGCAAGCGCAGCCGCGCCGCCATGACCGCCGCCTCCCGCAGGGCATGCCCCTGTTCCAGCAGCTGGCGCGCAAACTCCACGATCAGAATCGCATTCTTCGCCGACAGGCCGATGATGGTGATCAGCCCTACCTTGAAAAAGACATCATTGCTCATCCCCAGCCCCAGAACGGCCAGCAGCGCGCCCAGGATCCCCAGCGGCACCACCAGCATCACCGCCAGCGGAACCGTCCAGCTTTCGTACAAGGCGGCCAGCACCAGAAAGACCACCAGCATGGACAGCAGCATCAGGGCGGGCGCATCGGCAGCAGATTGCAATTGCTGCAAGGATTCCCCCGACCAGGCCAGCGCAAAACCGGGCGGCAGTTTGCGCGCCAGCCGTTCCATTTCCGCCATGGCATCACCGCTGGAAACGCCTGCGGCTGGCATACCGGCAATCCGCACGGCGGGCATGCCCTGAAAGCGCTGCAACTGCAAGGCCTGCTCCACCCATTCAACCGTCACCACTTCGCTCAGCGGCATCATGCCCCCGGCCAGGTTACGGACATTCAGCCGCAAGACATCATCCACCTGCATGCGCGATTCGGCGTCGGCCTGCACAATCACCTGCTGCATCCGCCCGGCATTAGGAAAATCGTTCACATACAGCGAGCCCATGGCCACTGACAGGGTATCGCTGATATCCGTCACGGCGACCCCCAGCGCCTGGGCCTTTTGCCGGTCTATCACCAAGCGCACGCTCTGGCCGGGCGGCTGCCCTTCGGTATGCACCTCCTGCAACAACGGGCTATGGCGCGCCAACTCCAGCAACTGCTGCTCCGCCGCATAAAGCGCCTGCTGTCCCAGGCCCGTCCGGTCCTGCAGATTCAAGGTAAAGCCGGATGACGTCCCCAGCTCGTCAATGGCTGGCGGCATCAGGCTGATGATGATGCCCTCGGGCGCCTCTTCCATGGCGGCCTTGGCGCGCAGCACCTCTTCATACACATGCAGGCCTGGCCGGTCGCGCCAATCCTTCAGCGAGGTAAAAGCCATCGCGGCATTCGGCCCCGAACCGGAAAAACTGAATCCCAGAATGGACAAATTGGATTCGACGCCCGGCCGTGCCGCCACATGCGCTTCATACAGCTGCACAACTTCCAGCGTGCGCTCGCGCGTGGCCTCGGCAGGCAGCTGTATGGATGTCATGAAATAGCCCTGATCTTCTTCGGGCAGAAATGCGGTCGGCACGGCGCGGAACGCCAGCACCACGCCCACGCACAGCAATCCCCATAGCAGCATGATCCGGCCGCTGCGCCGGACCAATCGTTTCACTCCCCGCTCATAGCCAGCCGTCATGCGCGCAAAGCCCCGATTGAACAGGCCGTACACCCCTTTGCGCTCGTCCGGGCGCGAACTGACCGGACGCAGCAGAGTCGCGCACAGTGCCGGCGTCAGGCTCAGTGCCAGAAACGCGGAAAACAGGATGGACACTGCCATCGACACCGTGAACTGGCGATAGATCACCCCGACCGCCCCGCTGGCAAAAGCCATGGGGATGAAGACGGCTGTCAGCACCAGCGTAATTCCCACCACCGCGCCGCTGATCTCCCGCATGGCCTTGGCCGTGGCTGCTGGCGGCGCCAGCCCCTCCTCCGCCATCAGCCGCTCGACATTTTCCACCACCACGATGGCATCATCCACGATGATCCCGATCGCCAGCACCATGCCGAACATGGTCAGCACGTTGATGGAATAGCCCAGCACCAGCATGACGGCAAAGGTGCCCAGCAGGGCTATCGGCGCCACTATCGCCGGGATCAGCGTGTAGCGGATATTCTGCAGGAACAGCAGCATGACCAGGAACACCAGGGCCATGGCTTCCAGCAGCGTCTGCACGACTTTTTCGATGGATATTTTGACGAACGGCGCCGTGTTGAAAGCAATGGCCGGTTCCATGCCTGGCGGCAAGGTAGAGCGCAATTCTTCCAGTCTGTCCTGCACCGACTGGGCCGTTCTGACGGCATTAGCGCCTGGCGACATCTGAATCGACGCGAACGTGGCATAGCGGCCATTTTGCCGCGTGCCAAAGCTGTAATCCTGCGACCCCAGCTCCACCCGCGCGACATCGCGCAGCAACACGCGCGCGCCATCCGCCCCGGCACGCAGGACGATTTGCTCGAACGCCGCCACATCCGTCAATTGGCCCTGTACCGTCAGCGGCACCGACACGCGCTGCCCCGGCACCGCAGGCGCATCCCCGACCCGGCCCGGCGCGATCTGCAAATTCTGCTGTTCGATCGCGCGGGTAATGTCGCTCAGGCCCAAGCCATAAGCCAGCAGGCTGGCCGGATACACCCAGACCCGCATGGCGCTTTCCGCGCCATACAGCTGCACGCGGCCTACGCCATCAATCCGGCGCAGATCTTCGACCACGCTGCGCGCCATGTAGTCATTGAGCTGCCCTTCGTCAAAACTGCCGTCTGGCGAGACCAGGCCCACCAGCATCAGAAAACTGGACGATGCGGACTCCACCTGTATGCCATTCTGGCGAACCGCCTGCGGCAAGCGCGACTCCACGGCACGGATCCGGTTCTGCACATCCACCTGGGCCATTTCCGGGTCGGTGCCCGGTTCGAAGGTCACAGTGATCTGGGCCGAGCCGGAAGTATCCACGCTGGACTCGAAATACAGCAAATGCTTGACGCCCGACAGTTCGCGCTCCAGCAGGCTGATCACGGAGTCATTCAGCGTCTGCGGCGTCGCCCCCGGATAGCTGGCATACAAACTGACGCTGGGCGGCGCCACTGACGGATAACGCGCAATCGGCAGTTGCGGAATCGCCAGCAGCCCGAGCAAGGCAATGAATAGGGCGATCACCCAGGCAAACACCGGGCGCCTGATGAAAAACTGAGACATACACATCCCCGCTTCAGCGGGTCTCCCGAGAAAACTCAGACACCGGCAGGGCAGCCGGCCCTTGCCAGGGCTGCGGCGCCACCGTCATGCCCAGACCGAGACGCTCCTGCCCGACAATCACCACACGCTGGCCGGCAGACAGCCCATCCAGCACCAGGTACTGGCGCTCCTGCAAACCGCCCAGGCGCACCGGCACCCGCTGCGCCTGCCCGGCCTCGTCAACGACCCACACGCTGGTGCCGCCCCCCTGACGCACCACAGCCTCTTGCGGCAGCATCAAGGCCTGGCGGTAGTGGCCGCGCGGCACCTTGACTCGCACATACAGGCCGGGCAAGAGCTGTTGCGCCGGGTTGTCCGCCAGAATTCTCAGCAGGACATCGCCCGTGCCCGGATCCACACTGATACCGGAAAACAGGACTTGTCCGGGCAAGGCCGCAGCGCCCGCCTGGATCGGCAAGATTTCGGCCGGCAACGTCCTGGCAGCTTCGCCCTGCCCGGCCATATGGGCACGCAAATCCGCCAGGGCCGCCGCCGGCTGGCGCACATCGACATACACCTGGTCGATCTGCTGGATGCGCGCCAGCGGCGCGGTATCGCCCGGGCTGACCAGCGCCCCTTCCGTCACCATGGCCTGGTCGATACGCCCGCCAATGGGCGCCTCGACGCTGGCAAACTGCACATCCAATTCACGCCGTGCCAAGACGGCACGCGCCTGTTCCACATCAGCCGCCGCCTGGGTACGGCGCGCCGCCGCATCATCGAATTCCTGGCGGCTGACGGCCCCGGCCCGCATCAAAGGCTGCAAACGCGCCAGTTGCGCCTGCTCATGGGCCAGCACCGCCTGCGCGCGCTGCAACGCGGCCCGCGCCATTTCCTGCTCCGCCCGGAACGGCGCAGCATTGATCTGATACAGCACCTGGCCCGCCTCGACCCGCGCCCCCTGTTCAAACAAGCGCCGCTGCACCACGCCCGTCACCTGGGGCCGGATATCCGCCGTGCGCACTGCCGTCACGCGGCCCGGCAGAATATCCGCCAGCGTCACGTCCTGCGGCGCCATCGTCATCACGGCCACCTTGGGCAGCGCCGCCACTTGCGGTTCCTCTCCCTGCCGGCTGCATGCCGCCAGCATCCCCGCCATCAGTATCAACGCCAGCCACTGCCAGCGCGCCATGCGACTCATCTTCATACCCACCTTCTCTTGAAACGGCAGCGCCAGACACAACACCGCCCGAGCCAGGATTCTCGTGTCCTTTCATGCGTATTTCGTCGCGGCTGTATGGAGAAATGATGGAGCGCCCGGCATACCGGCCAGGCGCTCCACACTCCCTACACAATCCATCAACACAGAGTCCACCTTGGCAGCGCAAACTGCCTGAAAACCGTGTTTCCCTGTTGGAGTCCCCTGAATCATGTCTCTCGATACCGCCAGCCTGCTGGCAGACGAAGCCCGCTATTGCTCCTTCGGCGATACGGTGCACTATGTCAATCCGCCCAAGATCTTCACCCGCTGCGACGGCAGCTATATGTTCGACGCTGCCGACACGCCCTATCTTGATTTGCAGATGTGGTATTCAGCGGTGAACTTCGGCTACCGCAATCAGCGCCTGGAAGATGCCATGCGCCGCCAGCTCGATACCCTGCCGCAAATTGCCAGCCAGTACCTGCATCCCAGCAAAATCGAACTGGCCCGCTTCATTGCCCAGGACGCCGAAAAGAAATGGGGCCACGCAGGCCGTGTGCACTTCAACGTGGGCGGCGCTCAGGCGATCGAAGACTCGCTCAAGGTCGTGCGTAATGCCAGCCAGGGCAAGAGCCTCATGTTCGCCTTTGAAGGCGGCTACCATGGCCGCACGCTGGGCGCCTCCAGCATTACTTCCAGCTACCGCTACCGCCGCCGTTTCGGCCACTTCGGTGACCGCGCTCAGTTCATCCCCTTCCCCTATCCCTTCCGCCGCCCCAAAGGCATGACGGCGGAAGAATATTCGGACTCCATCGTGCGCGAATTCGAGCGCAAGTTCGAAAACGAATATCACGCCATCTGGGACCCCAAGACATCCCAATGCGAATACGCCGCTTTCTATGTGGAACCGATTCAGGGCACTGGCGGCTATGTCGTTCCGCCCGCCAACTTTTTCACCGGCCTCAAGCGTGTCCTCGATGAGCACGGCATCCTGCTGGTGGTCGATGAAATCCAGATGGGTTTCTGGCGTACCGGCACGCTGTGGTCTGTCGAAAACTTCGGTGTCAAACCGGACGTTCTGGTCTTTGCCAAGGCGCTCACCAATGGCCTGAACCCGCTGTCCGGCCTGTGGGCCAGGGAAGAACTGATCAACCCGACAGTCTTCCCGCCGGGCTCGACCCATTCCACCTTCGCCGCCAACCCGCTGGGCACGGCGGTCGGCCTGGAAGTCATGAAGATGACGCATGAGATCGACTTCGGCCGCCAGGTACGCGAAGCCGGCGCGTATTTCCTCGACGGCCTGCGCGACCTGCAAAAACGCCACCGCGAAATTGGCGATGTGGATGGCCTGGGCCTGGCGCTGCGCGCCGAAATCTGCACGGAAGACGGCTTCACGCCCAACAAGGCGCTGCTGGATAAAATGGTCGATATCGGCCTGGCGGGCGAGCTCAGCTACCAAGGCGAAAAACGCGGCCTGGTGCTGGATGTTGGCGGGTACTACAAAAACGTCATCACCTTTGCGCCCTCGCTGATGATCAGCCGCGCTGAAACCGACGAAGCCATGGCGCTGCTGGATCAACTGCTGACCCGCGCCAAACAGGTGTAATGACAGCAGCCCAACCGCTGCGCAATGCGCTGGAACCGGCTGCGCTGCCGCTGCATTTTGCCGCGCAGCCTCCGACGGGCTTTCGTTGTGTCCACGACAGCCCGGCCCCCGCATTCATCGCGCCCTTCAATCTCCTGACCACGGCTGACGATGCCTTCAAGGCGCGGATACAGGCCTGGCCCGGCTACCGCTGGTGGTCGAACTGGCTGACTCTGCGCACGGCTTTCGTCGGTACAACCGTCAGTGAATATGCGCTGCTGCCAGAGACGCTGGATCCCGCGCAGCTGGCCCGCCAGGTGCGCCAGCAACTGGGGCGCCGGCACACGCTGACCATCATCAAAGACCTGCCTTGCCAGTCGCCGCTGCTGTCTGCGGATGACAACCGCTATGCCGACCGCCTGGCGCAGGCTTGCCAGGCAGAAGGCTTTATCGTGATGGATGGACAGGCGCTGGCCTATTTGCCGCTGGACATGGCCAACAGCGATGCCTATCTGCAAAGCCTGGCCAAAGACGCACGGCGTTATATCAAGCGCCGCCTGCGTGACCGCGCGCAGATCGAAGTCCGGCGCCAGGCGACCGGCCCGGCCTATGCTTGCGACCAGATTGTGGACCGCTACTACGCGCTCTATGCCGCGGTCTATGCGCAAAGCGATATCCATTTCGACCACCTGACCCGCGACTTCTTCGCCGCCGTGCTGCGCGACGCCACCATGCCCGGTATCGTCTTCGAATACCACCATCGCGCCACGGGTGAGTTCCTGGGCTGGAACCTCTGTTTCGAGGAAAATGGACGGCTGGTGGATAAATACATAGGCCTGTCCTATCCCGCTGCCCGCGAGGCCGGCCTGTATTTCGTCAGCTGGATGGAAAATCTGGAATACGCGCTGGAACGGGGCCTGAGCCACTATGTCGCAGGCTGGACGGATCCGGCCGTCAAGGCGCTGCTGGGCGCCCGCTTCACACCGACCCGGCATGCTGTTTACATCCGCCAGCCGCTGCTGCGCGCACTGGCGCGCCGCCTGTCCCATCATTTCGTCAAGGATAGCGAGTGGATCCCTGCCAACCCTCCCGCGCCCTCCCCGCCGCCCCGGACATGAGCTGCCTGCCCGCCTCTGACGGCCCGAGCGGCAGGGCCGCCCTGAACTCGGCCAGCCCGCCGGCCCAGTTGCCGCCGCTGGTTCTGGACACCGATGACTCGGTAGGCATCCTGCCGGGCGAAATCAGGCTGGCCCTGCCCCAGGACTGGCGCGAGGCAGTTCGCTTTGGCTGCCGCCTGCGTGTCTTTCGTGAACGGATGCAGCAAGCCATGCAGCAAATGCCCGCCGCCACGAAGCATGGCACCCTGTTCATGGGCAGCGGCGACTTCCATCACCTGAGCTGGCCGCTCATCGAACGCTGCCTGGCCGCGCGCCAGGGCCGCATTCGTGTCCTGGTCCTGGACAACCACCCCGACAATATGCGCTTTCCGTGGGGGATACACTGCGGGTCCTGGGTTGGCCGCCTGGCCATGCACCCCCAAGTGGCGCATGTCCATGTGGCCGGGATTACCTCCCATGATGTCGGGCTGGCGCACGCCTGGGAACATCAATTGCAGGCACTGCGCGCCGGCAAACTGAGTTATTGGTGCATGGGTGTCGATACCCGCTGGGCCGCCTGGCTGGGGCTCTCCCAGCAGTTCCATGTTTTTCCCGGCCCTGACGCTCTGGTTCAGGCACTCAGCCTGGCTTTGGCCTCACAGCCGTTTCCTTGCTATCTGAGCATAGATAAAGACGTCTTTGCCCCCGAGGTCGTACGCACCAATTGGGATCAGGGCCGCTTTCTGCCTGCTCATCTGGAAACCTTGCTGGACGCGCTGCGCGGGCAGATCATCGGCAGCGATGTCACCGGCGAAGTCTCGGTCTGGCGTTACCGCGACGCCTGGAAGCGCTGGCTGAGCGCAGCCGACGGCCAGGACACGGCCCAGGCCGGTACTGAACTGCCAGCCTGGCAAGCACGCCAGGCCGAGTTCAACCAATATCTGCTGGCGCAGCTGGCTCGCGTTCGTTGAGCTTTGGCGCCGCTGCGGCTTCACTGACTGCCAGGCAGGCGATGCCTGCGAGAATAAACACGGTTCCCAATATCTGGGGCCAGCCGACCGTCTCGCCAAACCAGAGCGCAGACACGATCAGCACCACGACCAGTTCCAAATAAGACGCGGCAAAAGCAGGGCCGATAGGGGCATGCTTGAGCAAGGTCAGCCAGGTAAAAAACGTCCCCACATAGCCCAGCAATGCGCCATAAATCCAGGGCTGCCCGAAAACCCTGGCAAACCAGGCTGTCGAAAACTCCAATGGCAAAGCCTGCTCGCCCGCCAGCTTGAAACTGATCTGAGCCACCGTATCGAAAGCCGTCAGCACCAGAAAACCAATTAGATAGAAGCGCCGCATCGTATCTCTACCCCTTCAAGCCCGCGATCCCGACGCCAATCGACACCAGCAAAATGCCCAGCACGCGCAGACCCGTCAGCTTCTCATTGAAAAGAATGCGCCCAAAGATCATGACGGCCACGATATTGATGGAACCCAGCAAAACGCCATTGGATAGCGGCACCAGCGATAGAAACGCCAGCCACAGCACGAACTCCACCACATAGCAGCCCACGCCTATCCAGAGCCAGGGCCGGCGCATCATCCAGCGCCAGCGCGCCAGGCCGTCACCCGCGCGCGGGTCGGCAGCCGCCGCCTTGAACGCCAGCTGCCCGCCGCTATCGACCAGCACATTCAGTATCCACAGCACGATGACCAGCGGCGACATCAGCTCATTGCTCATGCTCATCCTCCCCGGAACCGGCCACGCCCGCCAGCGCTTCCACAAAACCCACCACCCGCGCAATCACCTTGCGGCGCTCACGGTCTATGGTCACCATGTGATAGCTGTCTTCCAGCAACAGCAGCTCCACCGGCGCATGGCGCACGCCACGGACAATCTCGTAGGCGTTGGATACCGACGCGATATCGTCATGACGCGCATGAATCACCAGGCACGGCGCCGCCACCAGCTTCAGACGGGCGCGCACCCCGGCGGCCAAGGCATGCATTTCCGCCGCCGACCACCAGGGATTGCCCGGCAAACCGGCAGCCGCGCTATCCCCGGCATTCATCTGGGCCAGCACGCGCGCCCGCAAGGCTTCATCCTTGATGCCGTAAGGCGGTTGTTCCAGAAACATGCGCTGGCGTCCTATCCCCAGGGCGCGCAGCCACGGCAGGAGGAACGCCAGACGGGTATAGCGCGGCATGCTCCAGCCGTCATGCCGGAAGGTGGGCGACAAAGCCACCACGCCAGCCACCAGATCCGGCCTGGCCTGCGCCAGCGCCAAGGCCAGCACAGCCCCCATGGAAAGCCCGCCGGCAACCACGCGGTCCACACGCCGCGCCAACAGCTCCGCGCCGCGGCAAACGCTATCGAGCCAATCCTGCCAGCGGGTTGCAAGCAAATCGTCCTGCGTGCCGCAATGCCCCGCCAATTGCACGGCATAGACCGTAAACCCGCGGCGGTGCAGGCCTTTGGCCAACACCCGCATTTCGTTGGGCGTCCCGGTCAGGCCATGAATCAGCAAGACCCCGGTACGCCCCGGCGCTCCCGTTCCTTCGAGCAGGAATTCATGGGGCAGCAAGCGCTCTTCTGCACTGGCTGGCGATGCCTGGCGCCCGGCGGCTGGCGGGCTGGCAACCGCCTCCCGCGCGTCACTGCGCGGATGGATCCAGGCTGTGCTCATGACACCAGCTCCGGCCTGGCGGCGGGCGCCAGAATGCCCGGCAGCAGCGCCAGGGCTTCATGGAAGTCTTCAAAGGCCGCATGCGGCAGGCGCTGCTGGCGGCAATGCGCCAGCAGCGAAGCCTTGGCCAGCACAAAATCCGCCCGCCCAGCCACACAGAAATCGGAACGGCCATCGCCGATATACAGCACCCGCGCGCCGCCTGCCGCCTGCGCCTGCCAATGCCCGCACTTGCAGTTGCCGCTGTCGCATCCCGGCTGCCGCCAGGGATTTTCCAGCCGCCAGCCGCGCGTGCCCGCTTCCAGCAAATGGTTGGCGAAAATAGGCAAATCCTGCAAGCCCTCACGGCCCAGCAAGACCTGAATGGCATAGTCCAGGCCGTCGCTGATAATTTGCACAGGAATCCCGGCGGCGCGGGCGGCGGCGGCAAACGGCGCAAAACCGGGGTCCAGCGCTATCTCCGCCAAACTGGCATGCAATTCTTCGCGGCTCATATCCAGCAAGGCCACCTGTTGCTGCATACATTCGCGTGAACCGATCTCGCCGCGCTCCCAGGCCTCCTCCAGCGCCCGCCAACCGTCCTTGCCATAGCGCAGCAGCAAGCTGTCGATGACATCCCGGCGGCTGATGGTGCCATCGAAATCACACTGAATCACCCACGCAGGCGCACCGGCTTGCCTGCCTGGCGGCTCCACTTTCTGCCTCAGCCCTTCACTCATGAAAAATCACCCTCACATTCTGTCCGACCCGCGCCGCAGGCTCACGCTCGAAAGCCAGCACGCATTCGACGACGCGCACCGGGCCGCGTTGCGCCTCTTCCTGCAAACGCCCCTGGCCATACATAGGGCTGATGCGTATCACCCTGGCCTTGGGCAGCCGCTGGCTGTCATCATCACCATCCATATCCGGCACGACCGTTGCCTGCATGCCCACTTTCACGGCATCCACATAGGCCGCATTCAGCTCGGCCCGCACGATCAATGGCTGCTCGGGCAGCAGGGTCAGCACCGCCGCGCCAGCCTGCACATAAGCGCCGCGCTGCGTCATCAGGCGGACGATGGTCCCGGCCTCGGGCGCCTTCAACACCCGCTGCGCCTGCATGGCCCTGGCCAGCTCCAGGCGTTGTATCGCCACGGCCAATTCGGCCTGGGCCACCGCCGCTTCCGCCTGAGCATCCGCCAGCCGCTGCTGCGCCCCATCCGCCTGCTGCCGTGGCGCCGCGCCCTCACGCGCGGCCTGCGCATAGCGGGCAGCGCTGGCCCGCAGCTCCGGCACACGGCCCTCGGCGGCGCGAACCCGTTCGCGTGCCAGCCTGACTTCCGCCGCGGCAACACCTGCCGCCTGCTCACCCACGCCATCATCCAGGCGCAGCAATACCGTTCCGGCAGCCACGGTTTCCCCTTCATGCGCAGACAGCTGCATGACCGTGCCGCTGCTGGCCGCCGCCATGTCGATCAGCCCCCCTTCGACTTCTATCTTGCCGCGGGCCACAGCCACCTTCTGCAAGCGCGGCGTCGGCGCACTGGCCGCTTGCGCCGCGCCGGGGTATGACCCAGATGCAGGCTCTGATGCCGCCCCTGATGTTGCCCCTGATGCCGCCGCGCGCTCATCCGAACACCCGCCCAGCAGCAACACAGCCGCCAGCAGGCAAACACCGCCCAGGCCGCGCGCCTGCCGGCGGCGCTGATCTCTTCGCACTTGCCTGTCATCCATGCTGAATTTCCCTCTCATGCGCCTCTCCGCGCCGGTCGCTGCGTATCGCACCATCTTCCATACTGACGACCCGGTCGGCATGGCGCACCAGGCGAGGGTCATGGCTCACGCACAGCACTGTTGCCTGATGCTGGCGGGCAAAGCGATGCAGGATATCCACCACCCGCTGCCCGTTTTCCGCATCCAGCGCGCTGGTGGGTTCATCGGCAAACAGCAGCGGCGGCTCCTTGGCGATCGCCCGGGCAATCGCCACACGCTGCTTTTCTCCGCCTGACAGTTGCGCAGGCCGCATGTGGGCCCGGTGGGCCAGCCCGACTTCCTCCAGCGCGCGGCGCGCCAGCACTTCACTGTCACGCCTATGCATACCCAGATAGCCCAGCGGCAGCTGCACCTGTTCCAATGCGGTCAGGGCAGGAAAAAGATTGAAGCCCTGGAAGACAAAACCGGTATGGCGCAAACGGAATTTCTCCAGTTCGCGCCGGCTCATTTCGCCCAATTCCTGCCCCAAGGCGCCAGCCTGGCCTTCGTCCGGCTGCTGCAAGCCGGACATCAAGGCCAATAAGGTACTTTTGCCGCACCCGGAAGGCCCAGCAACCAGCGTCAACTCACCGCAATAAACACTCAGGGATAAACCGCGCAGCACCTGCACCTGCACCACGCCGCTCAAAAAAGCCTTGCTCAGGTTGCGGGCGACCAGACTGGGCGCCCGCCGTTCGTCCCGTGGCGCAGCGCAGCCTTCCGTAGCTCTGGTGTCATTGCTCAACATGATTGCATTCCTTGTCCCGTCCTTAGCGCAAGAGCAAAGCCGGGTCGGTGCGCAACAAGCCGCGCACCGCCATGACACTGGACAGCAAAGCCATCAAGGCGACCAGCACCACGCATCCCAAGGCCGCCCATGGCGTCATCGCGACCGGCACCCGGTAGGCGCCCGCCAGCAACAACAACGCTCCGCTGACCAGCGCGGCCAGCAGCATTCCCAGGCCGCCGACCAGACAGGATTGTTCGACCACGACACGCGCCAGCGCGCCACGGCTGGCGCCCAGCGCATTGAGCGTGGCATATTCGCGCGCTGACCCAGCCACCACGGCCGCAAACGACTGATTGGTAATCACCGCCCCGACCAGGCAGACGATCACTGCCATGAAAAGCACAGCCATCCCCGCGCCGGTATCCAGCAGCCAATAGCGCTGCGAACGGCTGGCAAACTCCCCGGCCCCCCAGGCCTCCATCGGGCCAGCCTGCCCGGCCTGCGCATTCAGCCTGTCGCGTACTGCCGGTATCTGTGCCGGGGTTTCCAGCCTGGCCAGATAATAGGTACTGCCACCCTCCGCGTCCGCGCCGGCAATCTGCCGTGCCGTATCCAGCGATGCCAGGACATTGACGCCGCCCAGCCCGCGCAAGCCCGACGCAACGGCCACCACCTGCACCGGATGGGTGTTGATCCAGGCGCGTCCGCCTTTGCCGGTCAGACCCAGAGTTTCCAGATCCGCGCTATCCACAATCACTGCGCCAGGTTCACGCAGCAGCTGCCGCAGCCGGTCCGGCAGCACTTTGGAAAACATCATGGCGTCCGGCTGCACCGAAATACCCGATAAATAGATAGACACGCTGCCGGCCTCTGTCTTGCCGGAACTCCAGTCGCCATCCACCCACTGATAAGGTTCTACCTGCAAGACGGCGGGATCCATGCGCAAACGCATTTCCACATCGGCATCTATCTTGCGGCCGAAATTCACACTTTGCGTGCCGGGAAAGCCCACCCAAAGATCCGCCGAGGACGCTTTGACATACAAGGCCGCCGTGCCGAAAATTCCAAGCACCAGAGCCGCCTGGACCATCAGCAGCACACCGGAAAAGCACACGGCCAGCAGCACCGGCAAGAAACGGCGCCATTCATAGATCAGGGTTTTGCGCGCCAAGGCAATCATCAGCGCGTTTCCTGCGGCGATAAGGGCGCGCCGCCCAGCGCCTTGAACAAGGCAACGAAAGCCAGTGAGCGCCCGGCTTCGGCCCATAGCAGCTCGCCCTGGCCCGCCAATTTTTCGCGCTGCCAGGCCAACTGATCAAAGTCACTATCCAGCCCCAAGGCCAGACGGGTTTCCAGCTGGGCGCCGCGTGCATGACTTCTGCTTCGGCGGAACGGATATCCGGCCGGGTGCGCAGCAGGTCTGCCGGCACTTGCGCCAGGGAAAATGGCGCCAGCACAGGCGCCTGCCCTATCGCCTGCCAGGCAGGGTCGGGCGTATCCTGCCCCAGCAGCAGCGCCAGGCCCCGCGCCGCCCGGTCAGCCGTTCCGCGCATCTCGGCATAGGCGGCCCGCGCGCGTTGTTGCTGCTGCAGCAGCTGCGTTAATTCGTCCTGCTCGCCAAGATGGTATTGCTGCCGGATCCGCGCCAGGCGGACGGCCTGCTGTTCCAGCGCTTCAGTCTGAGCCAGCAAGGCCATCTGGGCGCGCGCGACGCCCAGATCCAGGTAGTTACGCACCACATCCGCCACCACGGCCACCATCACCGCGTCGTAGCTGGACTTGGCATAACCGACATCGGCCATCGCTTTCAGCTCTGCATTTTCTGCCGCGCCGAATAAGCCCAATTCCCAGCTCATTTCGATACTGGCATGGAAGTAGGAGTCCTGCGCGGCGACATCCTGCAAGGGCCTGGCATTGGCCGATAGATTGGGCAGGAAGGCGCCTTGCCAGCGCTCCGCCACGGCCTGCTCACCCCGCAACCGCAGCGCCGCCTGCTGCAAATCCAGGTTTTGCCGCAAGACTTGCTCTACCAAGGCATCCAGTTGCGGGTCGTCAAATGCCTGCCACCCATGGGTCAGGCTGACTTCCGCATGTTGCGGCGCTGGCGGCTCCGACCAGGACAGCGGTGTTTGATCCGGCAAATCCGGCACCTGCACGGCCAGACACCCCGCCAGCGAGGCAGACACCAGCGCCACGCAGCAACGACGGCTGAAAACGGACACATCGGAATACCGGAACACAGGTCGCACGGCTCTCAGGCCGCAGGGGAAAATCCCGCAGCCGCAGACAAAACGGAGAAGCTGTCACGATGCGCCTGTAACATTGACCAGGCATGCAAGAATGATGGAGAAATGATGGAGAGGGGCTAGGAAAGCCAACCAGGGAGGCCAACGAGGGGGGCCAACGGGGGGGGCCAACAATGAAGGCCAACAGCGCTGGCGCCCCGCGGCCTAGTCGGTGCCCTGGGCGGCAATCGGGAAGCTGACCCCGATGCAGGCGCCGCCGCGCTCGGACGCCTTGGCATACACCCAGCCGCCTTGTTGCTCGACCAGCGCATGCACAATAGAGAGCCCCAGACCGGAACTTGATGCTGCGCCGACACTGCGATGCGGAAAACGCTCAAACGGCTTGTCTTTCATGCTCTCGGGCAAACCTGGCCCGGCATCGCTGACTTCCAGCCGCATCCTGTCCTGCTCTTTATGCACCGCCACACCCATCCAGCGGCCGCTGGCGGCGTGGCGCAGCGCGTTCTCAAACAAATTTGCCACAACTTGCCTCATCCTGTCTGGATCAGCAAGGATCAATGCACTATCTTCTGGCTTCGGCAGAACCACCGTATGCTCGAAATCCTGCTCCTGCAAGCGCGCAGCGAACTGCGCCATCTCATCCTGCACCAGCACCGCCAGGTCCAGCTGCTCATACTGCAAGGACAAACGGCCCGTCGTTGCCAAGGAAATCGTATGTAAATCCGTGATCAAGCGGCCCAAATGCAGCGATTGCTCCAGCAGACCATGCATTTCCTCGTCAGTCGCAGGAATGACGCCATCACAAATACCATGCAGCCGCGCGCTCAGCACAGCCAAAGGGGTGCGCAGTTCATGGGACAGTGATGCGACCGTCAGACGGCGTTCTTCGTCCAGCGCGGCCAGCGAATCAATCATATGATTGAAGTCGTTGAGCATATCCGCCATTTCACCCTTGGCATGGCCAGGATGAGCGCGCACCGTGAAATCCCCGACGGCCACACGGTTGGCGGCCTCAGCCATGGATCCCAATGGCCTGGTCACCAGCCGGGATACAAAAAACCCGATTCCCATGCCAAAGGGCAAACCCAGCAGCATGGCGAAAATCAGTGCCAGCATCTCTCCGCGAATCGGGTCGCCTTCCCAGTATTCGCCATAAATCTGCATGGCGCGCGGCCCTTCATCCAGGCCTAATGCATTCAGTTCATCCAGCTCCGTCCGGATATTCGTAGGCAAGGTGTTATAGAAGCTGTTGTAGTCCAGCTCCCAGAACAGCACCAGAATACCGGCCAGCACCGCCATGCTCACCACAATGGTGACAGCGATCGCCAGCCCGAAACGAACCCAGATGCGGTCTAGCTTTCTCGCCATAGACGATATCCGATACCGCGCACGGCTTCGATCAAATCCCCTTGCCCGGCGATTTGCAGCTTGCGCCGCAGCTTAGAAATATGGGAATCAATCACCCGCTCCAGCGCTTCGCTTTCCGGCAGGCAATGCTCGATCAAAAAGGAGCGGGAAAAACAACGCCTGGGCTGCGCCGCCAGGCAAGCGAGCAAACGGAACTCCGTCAGGGTCAGCGGCAGCGGCACCGCGCGCCCTTCATCCAGGTGAACCATGGCCACATGCCCTTGCTCGTCGATTTCTATACTGCCGACACGGATAGGCGCCTGCTCCGGCTGGGCGCTGGTCCGCCGCAGCACGGCGCGTATGCGGGCCACGACTTCCGCAGGGTTGAACGGCTTGACGACATAATCATCAGCCCCCAGCTGCAGGCCCAGCAGCTTATCGACATCATCCGCCAAAGCCGTCACGATAATGACCGGTGTCTGGCCTTCGCTGCGAATCTCCTTGAGCAGATCCAGACCATCCATGCCTGGCAAATGAATATCCAGCAGCACCAGATCCGGCCTCATGGTGCGGAACAGGCGCAATCCTTCCAGCCCGTCTGCCGCCGTCGCGCAACGCAGGCCATCGCGCCGGATGTAAGCATCCAGCACGCTGGAAATACCTGGCTCGTCTTCAACGAGCAGTACCAGTCGATCGGAATGGGAAGAAGGCGGAGTTGTCGCAAGCATAAAAAAATGAAGGTCGCAGCGCCATTGCAAAATGCGGCAGCCAGCCGCCGCCACCTCCAGCAGGCTGCGCTGCCAGGGATGATTTCTGCATGACTGCGAGACGATAGCGCCTGCAGCATGCACACCAGGTTTTAAGCTCAGCTATTGTGGCACGAGCCAAGCCGTTGGGCACGATGAGATCGTGCTGTCTTCGTGTCAGATATAACACATGGCTACACCAAGCGTGACGCGAGGCGAAACGCACCGCTCACTGAGCCACTGAGAGATAGAGATGCTGCACATCACCTTGCACCGTGGGGTAAGCCAGGCAGGCCCGGCTTGCCTCCGGCCGCCCCGCCAGGGGCGGCCGGAGGCCGGTTAAGCTGTGTGGCACAGTGCAGCGGGAGGTTGTCTTGGGGCGGTCTTCAGTAAGCCAGAGCACCTGAGGATCTGGCGGCAGCGCC
>NZ_JBQEKA010000022.1:0-41441 GCF_052103615.1 Kerstersia sp.
TGGCAGCACTATGAAGCCAACCTGAAGGGGCGGCGTGTGGCGTTGTGGGGCGCTGCCTTCAAGCCAGGAACGGCACGCATCGACAATGCGCCTTCCTTGCGCCTGATAGAGGCCTTGTGGGCGCAAGGGGTAGAGGTGCACGTGCATGACCCCAAGGCCATGGGCACCCTCGGGGCCTGGGCCAAAGAACAAGGGCAGGTGCTGGCCTTGCATGATGACCCCTACGATGCGCTGCAGCAGGCGGATGCCTTGTTGCTGGTGACGGAGTGGAAGGGGTACTGGAGCCCGGATTTTGCGCGTATGGCGAAATTGATGCGCCATAGTGTCCTGCTGGATGGCCGCAATATCTGGGATCCGGATTTCGTCAAGGAAAGCGGTTTCGTGTACCACGGAATAGGCCGGCATTGAGCGCGGCGCCGGTGTCAGAGCGCAGGGCCGGGCAGTTCTGCCGGTTCTGGCGCGGCCCGGCGTGTGTGCAAGACCGGCAAGGGCGCCGGCAGGATATGCCGCCTGCGCGGCCTGCGAATCTTTCTGTGCCGCCAAGGTGCAGGGCATAAAGGTGTGAAATCTATGAGCTGGAACGCATTGCTGCAGCATGCGCTGGATATGAAGGTGCGCCATGTCGCATCGCTGTTTGCTGATGACCCTGAGCGCTTTGAGTCTTTGCATTGCCGCTTCGGGCCGCTGCTGTTCGACTATTCCAAACAACGCCTGCTGCCGCAAACCCTGGATATGTTGTGCGATGTGGCGCGTGAGGCCGGCCTGGAACACTGGATGAACGAGCTGTTTTCCGGCGCGTCGGTGAATGCGACGGAAGGGCGCGCTGCGCTGCATTGGGCCTTGCGTGTTCCCGACGATATGCCATGCGTGCTGGAAGATGAAGATATTGGCGTGCAGGTGCATGAGCAGTTGCGCCACATGGAACGCATCGTGCGCAAGGTGCATGCCGGGCAATGGCGCGGGGTAACGGGCGAAGCCATTACCAATGTGGTCAATATCGGTGTGGGCGGTTCTGATTTGGGGCCGCAAATGGTTTGCCGCGCCCTGACCGCCGATTTCGGCGATACCCCCGTGCGTTTGCACTTTGCCTCGACCATGGATGGCAGCCAGCTGGCTTATCTGCTGCGCACCTTGAATCCGCATACGACACTATTCATTATTTCTTCCAAGTCGTTCACGACGGTGGATACCCTGGCCAATGCGGAAACCGCCTTGCATTGGCTGCGCCGCAGTCTGGGGGATATGGAAGGCCTGCTGCGTTGCCACTTTATCGGTGTGTCTTCTGTCGCAGAAAAAATGACGCAGTGGGGGATTCCGGAAGAGAACCAACTGCGTATCTGGGATTGGGTCGGGGGCCGCTTTTCGCTTTGGTCGGCAATCGGCCTGCCGATTGCGCTGGCCCTGGGGATGGACGGATTCCGCAGCCTGTTGCGCGGCGCACGCGATATGGACCAGCATTTCCGGCATGCGCCCTGGCGTGAAAATCTGCCAGTGCTGATGGCCTTGATTGGTGTCTGGAACATCAATGCCCTGGGTGTTCATGCCCTGGCTGTTTTGCCTTATGACGGGCGTTTGCATCATTTGCCCGCCTATCTGGAACAGCTGGAAATGGAGTCGAATGGCAAAAGTACCCGCCGTGACGGCAAGCCTGTCAGCCGGGCGACTTGCCCCATTATCTGGGGCGGCGTTGGCCCGAATGCCCAGCACGCTTTCTACCAGCTGCTGCATCAGGGCACCGAGGCCGTCGCTTGCGATTTCATCGTGCCGGTGCGCCGCTACCGCGAACACGCTTATACCGAAGCCATGCGTGAACTGGTGGCGCAGCATGAGCTGGCGCTGGCGAATTGCCTGGCGCAGTCGCGTTTGCTGGCGCTGGGCGATGCCGCGCTGCCCGAAGCGGTGGCGGATTTGCCGGTGCACATGCGTTACCGGGGCAATCAGGCATGCTCCACCTTGTTGCTCGATGAGTTGTCACCCTATAGCCTGGGCGCGCTGGTTGCCATGTACGAACACAAGGTATTCGTGCAATCCGTGATCTGGGGCATTAACCCCTTCGATCAATGGGGGGTGGAAATGGGCAAACGCATTGCGACCGAGACCCTGAAACGCATACGTGCGCCGGAAGAAGACGTCAGCGGCACGGATGCATCGACCGCCGGGCTGCTGCGCCGTATCCGTCAGGCGTGAACAAGGCCTGGCAGGCTAAGGTCGCCTAAGCCTGCCAGGCCTGGCCTGCCAAGCCTGATCTGCCAACATGCCGCGGCGCAGCGCCGGGGTGCCTGGCCTTGGCCTTTCCCCGCGTTCAGCCTGGAGAGGGCGCCAGGTCGGTGGCAGACGCCACGCCATGGACTTCCACGCGGTTGCGGCCATTATGTTTGGCCTGATACAGCATGAGGTCCGCATACTTCAGGACGGCGCCAATATCGGCGTCATCTTCGGGCCAACTGGCCACACCCAGTGAAATCGTAATATGGCCGACGATGGTGAAGTCCACGGCGGCAATGCGCAGGCGCAAACGCTCGGCGACTTGGGCGGCCAGGGCTTTATCGGTGCGCGGCAGCAGAATCAGGAATTCCTCGCCGCCTACCCGGCAGGGCAAGTCCAGGTGGCGGGAGGCTTGCATCATTTCCTGCGCCAGCATCTGTAGCACGACATCGCCCGCATCATGGCCGTAGGTGTCGTTGACACGCTTGAAGCGGTCGATATCAACGGAAATAATCGAAAAGCTGGTGCCGGTCTGGCGGTGTTGCTCCAGGGCGGCATCCAGGCTGCGGCGGTTGGCAAGCCGGGTCAAGGGGTCGGTTTCCGCGTCTTCCCGCAATTTGCTGATTTTCTGGTTCAGCAGGGTAACGCCCAGCAACATGACGCGTTTGAGTTCGTGCGCTTCGAAATACCAGGATCGGACGCGATTGATTTTGTCCCCGGTATTCGGGTCTTCCATATTGCCTGCTTCATTGGCCAGCAATTGCAGCGGCTGCGACACCTTGCTGGCGCACCACCAGATCAGGATAAAGATCAGGACGGCGAAAGGCACCGTATGGAAGAGCATTTTCTGCATCAAGGCATCCAGTGGCGCCAGCGTGGCGCTGACTGGGCGCTGGGCCACAATACCCCAGTTGGTCAGGGGCATGATCGCATAGCCGGTAATCATCTCTATGCCTTTGCTATTGGTCACGACGCCGCTGCCTGAGCGTTTCTGCAGCAGGCTTTCTATCGTGGCATTGCGCCGCGCCGCAGCACCGATACGGGTACTGTCGGGGTGATAGAGGATAGTGCCGTGCTGATCAATGACGTACAGATAGGATCCGTCACGGTAATAGTGGGTGCCCAGCAGGCGGTTCAGAATGCTGTCCTGTTTCAGGTAGATGGAGCCGCCCACGACACCGAGAAAATCGCCATTCGTGGAGAAAACCGGCTGTGACATGAAAATCAGGAAATTGCCGACAGTGGAAAGATAGGGCTTGCTGATCAGCGGCTTGCGGGCAGCCAGGGCTTCCTGGATGCCTAGCGTGGTCAAGCGGCGGCCAAGGATGCCCAGGGTATTGGGTGAGGTCGAAAGCACATCGCCGTTAGCGTCGGTGATAACGACGGAGTTGAATGTATCAGTCTGGGTGTGCAGCCGCGCGGCTTCTTCTTCCAGCCGTGGCGTATTGTCCATCTGGGAGGCCAGAATCTGGGCGGCTGCATGCAATTGCTGCAGCGAGGCATTCAGAAACTCGTCGGTGCTGGTGGCCAGCTTGTTGGCATACAAATAGCTGCTTTCCAAGGTTTGGTCTATCAATTGCTGGCGCTGCACCGTATAGCTGGAATGAAAGGTGCTGATCAACGCGGCAAAGGCGCTGAGCAGTGAAAGAAACAGGATGAGGCGGCGAAGATTGATTCGGAGTGAAAAAGAGTGGGGCATCCTGTCAGTCCGCACGAATGGGTTCAAGCCGTGCCACTCAGGGATGGCACGCGCAGCATGGCGTTTGTCTGCGCGGCCCTGGTGGCAAGGGCCGCGCGCGAACGGAAATACGGAGAATTAAAACGTGGCTGCTGTGTGCTCGTGATGTAGCGGTTCGGCAGGGCTGCCGTCACATTGCGCGCAGTGTGACAGCCCCTGAATGATGGCACATTCTTCTACGGGATGGTCGCCATTGCATTGGCGGCGCAGGCTATCGAGCCGGGTGCGCAGATCGTTCAGGGCCGCCATGCGCTGTTCGATCTCTTCGATGTGGCGGTCCAGCAGGGTATTGACCTGCTGGCAGCCTTGCCGGGGTTCTTCGCGCAGGGCCAGCAAGGTGCGGATCTCGTCCAGTGACATATCCAGGGAGCGGCAATGGCGCACGAACAGCAGGCGCTCATGGTGCTCGGCGCCATAAACGCGGTAATTGCTGCTGTTGCGCAAAGGCGGCGGCAGCAAGCCGATTTGTTCGTAGTAGCGGATGGTTTCGACCCCGCAACCGGTGTGTTGGGCAAGCTGGCCTATTTTCATGGCAGTCTCCGGGACGATAGGGAAAGGGCGGTATCTCGTCTTTCTCATTATAGCGCTTGACCCTATAGCCACTACAGGGTTTGTAATGAGGGCAAGATTAATGCAACAGCAGGATGCATGCCATGGAAAACAATCGGCTCAAACAGGCGGAACATGAGGCCTTGCCTGGCGGCCCCGTCAGCGGGCGCCCCGATGGCAAGCGGGAGCACCAGCAGGATTCGACGCAGGCGCATCAGCATGAGGGTCATCATGGCCACAGCCATACGCATGCCCATGCCCATGCCGGCGCCCACAGCCATGACCATTCGCAGGGCCATGGCAACGGCAATGGCAAGGGCAGCGCATGCTGCGCGCCGGGGAATGTGCCGGGGAGTGTGACGGGCAATGCGGCGGCGTGCGCGGAACCATGTGCCGCGGATGCTGGCGGGGATGCCTTGTCCTGCTGCGACCATGGCGATCATGGGCATAGCACCGAATTCGGCTGGCCGCTCTGGGTAGCGGGGGCCGCCGCGCTGGGGTCGGAAATCGTTCACTGGATGCTGGGGGACGGCAACTGGGCCGTTTTGCTGCTCGCAGTCATCGCCATTGTTTGCAGCGGTTTTTCGACCTACAAGGCTGGTCTGGCCGCATTGGCGCGCCTGGATTTGAACATGAACGCGCTGATGACCGTCGCGGTCACAGGCGCGGTGCTGATCGGGCAATGGCCCGAGGCGGCAATGGTCATGTTCCTGTTTACCCTGGCGGAACTGATTGAAGCGCGTTCTCTGGAGCGCGCCCGCAATGCCGTCCGCACCTTGATGGATATTGCGCCTGAAACTGTGGATGTGCAGCAGGCAGACGGCAGCTGGTCGCCGCAGCCGGCCGCGCAGGTGCCGGTTGGCAGCCTGGTGCGGGCGCGCCCTGGTGAACGTATCGCCCTGGACGGCGACATTGTCGAGGGGCAGGCGGCGCTGGATCAGTCTCCCATTACAGGGGAAAGCTTGCCGGTCGAGAAAGGCCCGGGGGATGCTGTCTTTGCCGGCAGTATCAATACCTCCACGCTGGTGCTGTATCGCAGCACGGCACCGGCGGATGGCTCGAAACTGGCGCGCATTATTGCGGTCGTGGAAGGCGCGCAGGCTACCCGGGCGCCGACGCAGCGGTTTGTGGACCGGTTCGCCCGGATTTATACGCCAGCTGTGTTTGTGATTGCGCTGCTGGTTGCGCTGCTGCCGCCGCTTTTGTTGGGCGGCGCCTGGATGGACTGGATTTACCGGGCCTTGGTGCTGCTGGTCATTGCCTGCCCCTGCGCCTTGGTCATTTCGACACCCGTGACGATTGTCAGCGGCCTGGCGGCTGCGGCGCGAGTCGGGGTGCTGGTCAAAGGGGGCGCTTTCCTGGAGCAGGGGCGCAAGCTTTCCTGGGTGGCGCTGGACAAGACCGGCACGCTGACGCATGGCAAACCGGCATTGACCGATATCCGTCTTCATAACGGCATGGGAATGGCCGCGCCGCAAGAGGCGGCGCAGGGGGATGCCGTGCTGGTGCTGGCCGCCAGCCTGGCGGCCCTGTCGGATCATCCGGTCTCACAGGCGGTGGCGCGGCATGCGGCGAGCCGCGGCTTGGCGCTGCGTGAGGTGGATGGGTTTGAGGCTGTCAGCGGGCAAGGCACCAAAGGCCGGATGGACGGGCAGGATTACCGCCTGGGCAACTGGAAGCTGATGGCAGACGGCGGCGTGGCGGATGGCGCTGCGCAGGCCGCCATGGATGCGCTGGCCAGTGAAGGCAAGACCGTGGTGGCCCTGGCCTCAGGCACGCAGATGCTGGCCCTCTTCGGGGTGGCGGATACCTTGCGGGCCAGCAGCCGCGAGGCGATTGCCGAGCTGCATGCGCTGGGCGTTTCCACCTTGATGCTGAGCGGGGACAATCAGCATGTTGCGCAAGCGATTGCGCGTGAGGCCGGAATTGATGATGCCCGGGGCAATCAGTTGCCGGAAGACAAGCTGGCCGCTGTGCGTGGTTTGCAGCAGCGCGGCATCGTGGTGGGTATGGTGGGGGATGGCATCAATGATGCGCCCGCGCTGGCGCAGGCCGATATCGGTTTTGCCATGGGGGCGGCGGGCTCAGATACCGCGATGGAGACTGCCGATGTTGCCCTGATGGATGACGACCTGCGCAAGCTGCCGTACTTCGTCCGGCTCGCGCGCCGCACGGCGAGGGTGTTGTGGCAGAACATCGGCCTGGCTCTGGGCATCAAAGTCATTTTCCTGGTGCTGGCCATTGCCGGTGAGGCCAGCATGTGGATGGCGGTGTTTGCCGATATGGGGGCCAGCCTGCTGGTTGTCTTCAACGGCCTGCGCCTGTTGCGCGCCAAGGCATAGTCCAGATAGCCCCAGCCCCGCGCTAGCGGTGCCTCAAGGGCTGGGCAAGCGCTGCGTCATGCCCCGTATTTCATGCCCCGCTTGCCGGGGCATTTGTCTGCTTGCGGCGGTGGGAGGGGGCGGTCGGGGGCGGGCCGCAAGTCAGGTGGTCTGGAAGTTTCAGGGAAACTGGTCTGTCTGAGGCTGGCGCTGGCGCGATATAAATCAGCGCAAGCCCGATGCAATAGGCATGGGCGCAGCGTTACCGGCCGATTGCCGGTGCCAGAACATCGCCAGCCCAGGCTGGCAAGGATTGCACCATGACAACAGCAGTAAACACCTTGATCGCGGTTCGCCCGCTCACGCAAGCAGACTTCGGGGCATGGCATGCCTATTGGGCTGCGTATCAGATTTTCTATCAGGTCGAGCTGGATGCGGCGGTGACCCAGACCACCTGGGCGCGGTTTTTCGACCCGGCGGAACCGGTGCATTGCGCGGTCGCGGCCGACGAGACGCGGATCTACGGTTTTGTGACCTATGTCTATCATCGCTCCACCTGGGGGCGCCATGACTTTTGCTATCTGGAAGACCTGTATGTGGATCCGGCGGCCCGTGGCCATCATGTCGGCAAGCAATTGATCGAGTATGTGCAGGCCCAGGCTCGCGAACAGCAATGCGATCGCCTCTACTGGCATACGCAGGAAAGCAATCATACCGCTCAGCGTTTGTATGATTGGGTGGCGCAAAAGCCGGGTGTGATTGAATACCGGATGCCAGTGGGCAGCGCCGCCTGAACGGTTTGTACCTTCGCAACAGCCTAAGAAAAACCGGCCCTGCAAGCAGATTGCAGGGCCGGTTTTTTGTCTAAGGCCAAGTGCGGCAGCGCGGTTGCGGGCTGCTGGTTGCGAGCTGTTTTGAGCAACTGCCTTGAGCGGCTGTTGCGGGCTTTGATCCAGCTGTAATCCGGCAGCTTTATTCCGGCGGTTTTACTCTGGCGGCGTTACTCTGGCTTGTGGGCCGCCTGTTGCAGCTTCCGGCTGCGGCGCCGCTGAATCCAGACTTGCCCCATGGGCAGCAGCACCGAGATGGCAATGATGGCCAGCGCGAGCAGCGTCAGGTTGTTGCGCACAATGGGCAGGTTGCCGAACAGGTAGCCGGCATAAACGAATAGCGCCACCCACAGAATTGCGCCCAGTGCGTTAAAGAGCATGAAGGTGCGGTAGTGCATGCGGCTCATACCGGCTACAAACGGGGCAAAGGTGCGCACGATGGGGGCGAAACGGGCAATGATGATGGTGGAGCGGCCATGGCGTTCATAGAACTGTTCCGCCAACATCAGGTGGCTGCGCTTGAACAGCCGGGAATCCGGGTTGCTGAACAGTTTGGCGCCGAAATATTTGCCGATGGTGTAGTTCACTGTATCGCCAATAATGGCGGCAGCGAGCAGCAGCAGGGCGATGCCGTGCACGTTCAGCGGGGTATCCGGTAGCGCCGCAAAGGCGCCTGTCATGAACAGCAGCGAATCCCCTGGCAGGAAGGGGGTAACCACCAGACCGGTTTCGCAAAAGACGATCAGGAACAGGATCAGATAGACCCAAACGCCGTAATCCCGTATCAGCTCAGCCAGGTGGGCATCTATGTGCAGGATGAAGTCAAAAAGATAGACAAAAAGATCGCTGATGTAGCTGAAGAATTCCATTACAGGTCAGGCTAGGGGTCTGCGCGTATCGCGGAGCCGAAAGCATAGCGCTTTGCGATACGCAAGGGGATGACGAGGGGTAACTTATTGCTGAGGTTTATCGCCCGGCGCGTCGGCAGCCGCTGCTTTCGGTTTGCGGCGGCTGGTTTTTTTGGCCGGTGCGGCGGCTGCGGCAGCCGCAGTGTCCGTATCCGCGGCTGTCTCGGGGGCTTCCGCAGCGCGGGCCGTTTTGCTTGGTCTGGCTGTTTTGGCGCTTTTTGCGGCCGCCCGGGGTTTGCCAGGTTTGCTAGTGTTGGTCGTGGCGGTTTCAGGCGAGATAGGCGAGATGGCGGATGTTTGGCCGGGCAGCGCAGCCGATGGGGCCAATGGCGCCGTGCTCACACTATCGGCGCTGCTTGCCGCAGCAGGCGTGGCAGGCGCAGCAGCAGGTGCACCAGTGGCGGGCTGGCTGGTTTGCGGGCTTGCCGCTGCATGCGCTTGGCCGCCCTGGCTCTCCGCATGCTTGTCATGGCCGCTGGTATCGCGGCTCTCGCTGCTGTTGCGGTTTTGATTGCCGCCGCCACTGGTATTGCGGCCATTGCGCGGTCTGGCGGCTGACCTGCGCGCCGGTTTGGCCTGCTCCGCCAGCGCCGTCTCTTCGGCGGGGAGGGCGGCGCCAGGGGCGTTTCCGCCTTCTGGTGTTGCCGTTTGCGTGGCTGTCACTTGCGTGGTTGCTATTTGCGCGGCTGCCGTTTGTGACCTTGCCGGGGCAGGCGTAAGGTCTTCCGATGGCATGCGGGGGGTATGGCCGTCGGCCGGCTCAGTGCTCAGGTGTGCCTCTGTGTGGCGCTCGCGGGCCGCGGTATCGCCATGGCGGTGCTCATCCTTGCGCTTTTTCCGGTCGCCCTGGCGCTTGTCCTTATCGCGCCGTTCATCGCGTCTTTCGTCGCTGCGCCGGGCTTTGTCGCTGCCAGCGCCGCCTGACGGGTCGCTGCCTTCTTGCAGGCGTTCTGCGCGGTCCGCGCGTTCTTCGCGGTCTTCGTGCTGGGCTGGCGTGTCCGGGGCAACCGTACTGCCATCACGCCAGACATAGGTGCCGGAGCGCTCATCGCGGCCGACATGCAGCAGGCCGCGCGTCTGGGCATCTTCGAGCAGGTTGCCGAAGGCGCGGAAGCCATAGTAGGACTCGTTGAAATCAGGCCGGCGGCGCTTGATCGCGTCTTTCAGGACGGAAGCCCAGAGCTTGCTGCCATCCCCGCGTTCGGAAGACAGCGCATCATAGGTTTCCATGGCGATTTCAAGAGCCTGGGCGCGCCGCGTCTCCAGGTCTTCGCGGCGCGGCCGGTTGTCTTCGGGGCTGGCGCTGCGCTTGCCCTGGCCCGCGTCGCGAGTGCTCTGACGGCCGGAGCGGCGTGCCTGCTCACGGACCAGGTCATCATAAAAAATGAATTCATCGCAGTTGGCGATCAGCAAATCCGAGGTGGATTGTTTGACGCCCACGCCTATGACTTGCTTGGCATTTTCACGCAGCTTGGAGACCAGCGGAGAAAAGTCCGAGTCCCCGCTGATGATGACGAAGGTATCCACATGCGACTTGGTGTAGCACAGGTCCAGTGCGTCAACGACCAGCCGGATATCAGCCGAATTTTTGCCGGAATGGCGCACATGGGGAATTTCGATCAGTTCGAAGTTCGCTTCGTGCATGGCGTTTTTGAAGCCTTTGTAACGATCCCAGTCGCAATAGGCTTTTTTCACCACAATACTGCCTTTGACCAGCAGGCGTTCCAGTACGGGCCGGATATCGAATTGCTCGTACTGGGCGTCGCGAACGCCCAGGGCAACATTCTCGAAATCGCAGAAAACGGCCATGCTGATGCTGTCGCTATTGCCTGTTGCCATGCGTGAAAGCCCCAAAAAAACGTGCAAAAACTGCATATTAATGTGTTTCTCTGCGAGAGATGTGCAAAAACTAGAATTCGCATGATGGCGGATGCTGTAACACATGGTGTATAAATCAGCCTGATCGCAGTACGGCTGAACCGCTAGGACGATTCTGGGTTCGCTCTGAGGTATTTCGCGGCTGGATTGCAAAAGAGAGCGTATCAATGGAAAAAGAAGAAGACTTTGGTACGTGCGATGAAAGACTTCCTCTAGCCTTGCTGGGGGAAGCGGCGGTGGCCATGGTGTTTATGGACCAGGACGGCCGTATTTATTTTTTCAATCGTGCGTCAGAGCGGCTGTGGGGTTATGGTCGTTCGGAAGTTGTGGGGCGCGATGCCGGATTTCTGCTGCCTGCCGCGTTGCGGTGCAGCAATCCGCTATCGGGCGGCATACCGCCTGAAGAATATGGCCATGAGCAGGCTGAGGCCATTTGCTCGGCGCAAGGACGTGACGTCCGTGTGGCGCGCAAGGATGGCAGCTATGTGCATGCCGTGATGGCGCAAGTGCGCCTGGGCGATGGCGGCAGCCTGCTGGTAGGCTTGTGCCGTGGCGTGCAATGCGAGGAGGTCCACCTGGAGCCCTGGAAACGGCTGCAGGGCAGCGACGGCTGCCAGCTGTGGTCGCCGCATGAGCAGGCACGCCAGGCGCAGGAACAGAAAATCCGGGAGCTTGAGCGCGATATGCTGGCGGCTTTGACCAGCGGCATGTCGTTTGAAGAGTTGGGCCGCTACTTGTGCCAACTGGTGCATGGCATCGTGCCGGAAGTGTTGCCCTCGCTCATGACCGTGGATCAGGACGCAGGCACGCTGCAGGAATGGTTCATGGGGTTTTTATCGGAAGGCTACACCAGCACCATCGTCGGCCATGCCGTCGGGGAAGGTGTGGGCAGTTGCGGCACCGCCGCGGCGCGTGGCACCCGCGTGCTGGCTTACGATATTGCCACAGACCCGCTATGGCAGAATTTCCGCAGCGTGGCGCTGGCGCATAGCCTGCATGCATGCTGGTCGTATCCGATCAAGCGCCGTGACGGCAGTGTTGCCGCCATCTTTTCGTTCTACTCCCATGAAGCGCGCTGGCCGTCTGCGTTGCACGAGCGGATCATCAGCGCCTGCGTGCATTTGTGCGCCCTGGCGATCGAGCGTGAAGAAAGCCGCCAGCAGATGGCAAAACTGGTGCAATCGGATGCCTTGACGGGGCTGCCCAACCGCGGCCGCCTGCATGACTATGTCGATGCTTTGTTGCGCCGGTCGCCCGAGCAGGAAATGGGTTTTTTCTGCCTGGACATTGACCGTTTGCAGGATATCAATGCCACTTTGGGCCATGTGGCGGGTGACCATGCCCTGGTGCAGATTGCCAATGCCTTGCAGCAGACGCTGAAGTCCGGCGAGTTCCTGTCCCGTGCGGAAGGCGATTTGTTTGTCATCGTGATTCCAGGCTGCACCATTCGCCATGCCGCTGCCATGGCCGAGCGCTTGCTGGCCGCCGTGCGGGCGCCTGTCAATCTGGGCGGGCATCAGTTGAGCATGTCGGCCAGTATCGGGATCAGCCATTACCCTGATGGCAAACTGGATCGCGATATTCTGTTCAACAACGCCAAGAACGCCATGTATCGCGCCAAGCAGGCGGGGGGCGATGCCTATCAGTTCTTCAGTCCCGAAATGAATCAGCTGGCGCGCAGCCGTTTGCTGCTGGGGGCCGCTCTGAAACGGGCCATTGCGAATAATGCCTTGACGCTGGCGTATCAGCCGCAGGTATATACCGCCAACGGCCAGCTTCATTGCATGGAAGCGCTGGCACGCTGGAACGACCCGAAACTGGGCGAAATTCCGCCGGGACGCTTTATCAATCTGGCGGAGGAAATCGGCCAGATTGACGCGATAGGCGCCTGGGCATTGCGCGAGGCTTGCCGTCAGCTGGCGCAGTGGCGTCTGGACGGCCTGGATGTGCCTGCGGTGGCGGTGAATCTGTCACCCTTCAATTTCCGCAACCGCGATTTGCCGGACATGCTGGCGGGCTTGTTGAAAGAGTTCTGCCTGAATGGCACGGACCTGACCATAGAGATCACTGAAAGCGCCATGATGGCTATGACGCCTGAAATGCAGGATTTGCTGCATCGTGTGCGCCAGCTTGGCATAGGCTTGTCGGTGGATGACTTCGGGACGGGGTTCTCCAGCCTATCCAATCTGGTGAATCTGCCGGTCACGGAAGTCAAGATTGACCGCAGCTTCATCAGCAGGAGCCAGGAGGACCCCCGCTTGCAGGCGCTGGTCGCCTCGGTGATCGGGATTGGCCGCAGTCTGGGGCTGGCGGTGGTAGCAGAAGGGGTGGAAACCCGCGGGCAGTGTGAATTATTGGTGGCTTATCGCTGCCCGATTTCGCAAGGTTACCTATTTTCGCGCCCCTTGCCGGCGGCGGATGTGCCTGCCTGGCTCAAGCAGCTGGAAGAAGATAGCGGCTTTGTTTTTCAGCGCTGCCAGGGCGCCGAGTAATTTTCGCCTTGTTCTGTATCAGGCCCGCAGCGCGCCGCTGCGGGCCTGATACACCGTTGCCGGATTTCAGGCAACCTGCCTGCGGTTGGCTGCCAGCCGGCGCTTCAGGCTGATTTCCGCCATGTCGATTTCCTGCACCAGGCCGCGCATGGTTTCATCATTGATGAGATTCTTGCGGCGCAGGGCATAGATGGCGCGCCGTTCCGCCTGCAGGCCGCGCAAGCGCATTTCCTGTTCAATGAGATAGCGCTGCTTGCGTTCGATCACTGCACGCGAATCACTGAGCCCATCGACTTCTTTTTCGGGATCGTCCGCACCTTCGGCCTGATGGGCTTCCATCATTTCGATGCGGCGGCGGTACTCCTTGGTCAGCAAACCGATGATTTCCTGGTGTTGCGTCAGCCATTTTGCATCGTGTGCGGCAATCTCGGCATCGGTAATGGCCATGCTGTTGATGGCTTGCTGGCAGGCCTGGATGCGTGCCAGACGTTCTTCTTCCTCAGCGTGGTCTGTCGTGGCCTTGGGCAGACCGCGCAGCAGCAGCGGCAATGCCACGCTGCCCAGGATCAGCGTTAGCAGAATGACGCCCGTGGCCAGAAAGACGACCAGGTCGCGTGCCGGGAAGGGCGTTTTTGCATTGAGCATCAATGGAAAGGAGAGCGCTGCCGCCAGCGTGACCGCGCCCCGGATGCCGGCAAATGTGGTGGCGACCAATAGCCGCTGCGGCGGGCGTTCCGAGATTTTGTCTGCGGTACGGATGCGGAACCAGCGGCCATAGACCACGAAGGTCAGCCAAAGCCAGCGCACCAGCAGCAGCGCGGCAGCGATGATGAAGACAAACCCCGTGAGTTCCCACCAGTGATAGCTGTGGGAGTCCATCATGGTGCGGGAAATTGTGGGCAGCTGCAGGCCGAGCAACAGGAAGATGGCGCCGTTGAACGACGATTCCACCATGGACCAGGTGCTGTCCGTCTGCAGGCGTTCGTGAATGAATTCCCCCCGGTCCAGGTCAGCCATATTCGTGGTGATCCCGGCGGCAACCGCAGCCAGAATGCCGGAGGTGCCTATGACTTCCGCCAGCAGATAGACGGCAAAAGGCAGCAGCACCAGTAGCAGCACCATTTGCGTGGCGGCCATATCGCCCAGGCGCCGAGTAATGTTTTTGCGCGCGGTGCTGAAGCCCCAGCCCATCAGGGCGCCCAGGCTCAGGCCGCCGACACACATCCAGACGAAATCGCGGGCGGCGTCCAGCGCGGAAAAAGCGCCAGTCAGCGTGGCTGCCAGCGCGAATTTCAGCGCCACCAGGCCCGAGGCATCATTCAGCAGCGATTCCCCTTCCAGGATATGCATAGTTTTATGCGGCATGCCCAGGTTACGGGTAATCGCCGACACGGCCACGGCATCGGTGGGCGACACCACTGCCGCCAGGGCGAAAGCCACCGACAGCGGCATGGAGGGCAGCAGCCAATGAATCAGGTAGCCCAGCCCCAGCACGGTAATGAAGACCAGCCCGAACGCCAGCAGCAGCACCGGGCGGTGCAGGCCGAAGAGTTCACGCTTGGGAATGCGCCAGCCATCGGCGAACAGCAAGGGAGGGATAAACAGCAGCAGGAACAGTTCGGGATCGAAGCCGATGTGCAGGCCCGCCTGAGGCCAGGAAAGCAGCGCGCCAATGGTGATCTGGATCAGGGGCAGGGGGATGGCCGTCAGGTAGCGTGACGCTACGCCGGTGACGGCACCGAGCATCAATACCAGTAGGATGATCTCTACGGTGTGCATGGTGATTTAGGCTGCGGCAGAACAGGAATGGGAAGGATCAGGATGCCATTGTTGCATGTGCGTCCCGTCATCGTGCAGGAGATTGATCATTTTTGTCTGTAGGAATGCGCTTGATTTGAGGGGGCGGCTGCGGCTATTATTCGATATATAAAAATATATATTATTTATATGTATTTCGTTATGGAAAAGCTCAATTCGGGCCGATCATTCTTTGGGAGCGCATGACATGCAACAGACCGATTTCGTCGCAACCGTATTCGACGGGCGCAGCAACCCGAATAAAGTCACGGTGACGTTCACCATGGCCCTCAATGCCGTGCGCAAAGGGTATAGCGCGACCGTCATCCTGATGGTGGAAGCCGTTGAGCTGGGCAAGCCCGGTGCGGCCGAAGGCCTGGATATCGGCAAGCCTTTCGAGCCGGTCGCGCATTTGCTGGCGCAATACCTGGCGCTAGGCGGCAAGGTGGCCATCTGCGGTTCGTGCATGATTCACAATGGCTTGCAAGCCGAAGAGATGGACCCGCGCTATGCCATTATTACCGCGCCTGATGTCATTGATTTGCTGATGGGCGCGCGCGGGTCCTTGCAGATTACCTGATGGCGTTCATGGCTGGCTGGCAGCGGGCGTCAGGGTCCAGCCCTGGGCTTGTTGCTGGCTGCGCCAGAGACGGGCATAAAGGCCAGTTTGGGCCAGCAGCTCTTCATGCGTGCCCTGTTCGGCCAGGCGGCCCTGGTCCATGACCAGGATGCGGGCGGCGTGACGGATGCTGCGCAGCCGGTGGGCAATGGCGATGACAGTGCGGCCTTCGGCCAGTTCGGCGATGGCCCGTTGCAGCAAGGCCTCGGCAGAGGGATCCACGCTGGCGGTGGCTTCGTCCAGCAGCAGGATCGGCGCATCCTTGAGCAGGGCGCGGGCGATGGACAAGCGCTGGCGCTCGCCGCCTGACAAGGAGGCGCCGCCTTCGTCCAGCAAGGTGTCATAGCCTTGCGGCAGCGCCATGATGAAATCGTGGGCCTGGGCGCGGCGCGCGGCGGCCTTGACCTCTTCAAGCGTGGCTTGCGGGCGGCCGATGCGCAGGTTATCCAGCACACTGCCGGAAAACAGGACGACATCCTGAAACACCATGCCGACATAACGGTGCAAGGGTTCCGTGCCGATTTCACGCAGATCGACACCGCCCAGGCGGATGCTGCCGCGATCAACATCCCAAAGCCGCGCAATGAGATGCACCAGGGTGCTTTTCCCTGCGCCGCTGGGGCCGACGATCGCCGTCAGGCCCAGGGGGGCGATTTGGCAGCTCAAGTCTATCAGTGCCGGGGCCGCTTCGTCCTCGTAGGTGAAGCTGACATTTTCGAACACGATGGTACGGCCGGCAGGCTGGCGCGGCGTTTCCGGTTCCGGCAGGGGCTGCTGCGCGAGAATCGCTTCGATACGCGCCAGGGCGCGGGTGGCAAAGCGCAGCAGCAGCGTGGATAGGCCCAGGTCATACAGTTGCCGGTAAACCGGCAGCGCCAGCACCAGGAACAGCACCAGGACATCTGGCCGCAAGCTGCCGTCCAGCAATAGCCAGGCGCCTATCAGCGCCAGCAGGGCAAAGCCGGTTTCGAGGATAAAGCCGTAAAGCGAAATCCAAGGCGCTGGCCGGCATTCGACGGCCAGCGCGGCATTGAACTGATCATCCAGAGCTTGTTTCAGCCTGCGCCAGGCGCTGCCAAAGCGGCCGAAACTGCGTATCACCGCAATGCCCTGGATATAGTCCAGCAATTCTGACTGGGCGTGCGCATTGGCAGACAGAAATTTTTCTCCGGGTTTGGCCGCAACGCGCTGGCCCAGCCAGAGCGCCGCCAGCGCCAGCGGCGCCATGGCCAGCACGGCCAGCGCCAGACGCCAATCCAGCCAGAGCAGAAAGCACAACAGGAAGCCGGGCATGGCCAGGCCCGCGACGAAAATACCGAGAAAATGCGACCACAGGTTTTCCACCAATTCCAGGTCGGATGTCAGGCGCGCGCCGAGATCACCGCTGCGCTGGCGCCCGAACCAGCCCATGGGCAGACGGCGCAGATGGTCGGCAATGCGCAGGCGGGCCTCGCCCATCATGGCATAGGCGCCCGCGAAAATGAGGGGCATGCTGCGTATGCCGGCAAAGAGACGCAAGGCGATGCATAACACCATGGCCAGCGCCTGCCAGGCGATAGAGAAAGTGCTGGCGGTACCGGCGAACAGGTCGCGCAGCAGCAGGTACAGCACAGGGTAGGGGGCGGCGGCGAACAGGCCTTCCAGCACGGCCCAGCGCAAGCCTCGGGACAGGCGGGGGTCTTTGGTGCCGGAGAGGCGGAAGCCGGATTGAACCAGGGCGCGTATCATGAGGGCAGGTCTCCTTCGGCCGGCGGGAGGGTCGGGTGCAGTGTCCAGTTGCGGGCGGATTCGTGGTCCAGCCAGAGCTGGCGGTACAGCGGGCAATCTTGCAGCAGCGCCGCATGGATGCCCTGGCCGGCGATATGCCCCTGGTCGAGCACAACAATATGGTCGGCATGCATGATGGTATGCAGGCGGTGAGCAATGACGAGTACCGTGCGCCCTTGGCAAAGGGCTGCCATGGCTTCCTGCATCAGGGCCTCATTTTCAGGGTCCGCATAAGACGTGGCTTCATCGAGAATCAGGATAGGCGCGTCTTTGAGCAGGGCGCGGGCGATGGAGAGGCGCTGGCGTTCTCCGCCGGACAGGCGGGCGCCGCGATCACCCAGCGGGGTGTCGTAGCCTTGCGGCAGCGCCATGATGAACTCATGGGCGCGGGCCGCCTGCGCAGCCGCGATCATGTCGGCCTCGGCTGCGCCAGGGCGCGCCAGCAGCAGGTTGTCGCGCACGCTGCCATGAAACAGGTAAACCTCCTGGAACACGACGGCAATACGGGACAGCAGGGCATCCAGCGGCCAGGCGCGGATATCCTGCCCGCCAACCAGAATTTGGCCGGACTCGTATTCATAAAGCCTGGGCAGCAGCCGGGCGATCGTGCTTTTTCCTGATCCGCTGGGGCCGACCAGCGCCGTCAGCCGGCCGGCAGGCGCGTTGAAGCTGATGTCATCGAGGGCCAGCCGTGTACCGTAGCAATGGCGGACATGCTGGAAAGAGAGCGCCAGGGGCGCCGTTGGCAGGGGCGCTGTTTGCGGGATTTCCTGAAGAATGGGCGCGCGCAGGATGGCGTCGATGCGGCCCAGGGCTTCTGCTCTATGCATTTGTTCGCCCAGCGCGAAGGTCAGGCGCAGCAAGGGCAGCAGAACGCTAGGGGCCACCAGCAAGAACAGCAGATAGACCGGCATATCTATGCTGCCCGCCAGCAGCAGCCAGGCCCCCAGGGGGGCGACAACGGCGATATTGGCGGCCAGCAAACCAGTGAACAAGACCCAGCCGGTGGAACTGCTGCGCGCATAATCCGCGACCCAGGCAACCGCACCGCGCACGGCGTCAGCCAGTTCTGAGAACGACCGTGAGGAAAGCCCGAAGGCCTTGACGACATGCACGCCCCGCACATATTCGCCAACGCGGTTGGCGATCCGTTTTTGCAGGGCGCTCCATTCCGCCATGCGTGCGCCAGCGCGCCGCATCATCCAGGCCTGGGCCAGCAACGCCAGCGGCAAAGGGGTCAGCGCCGCCAGCGCCAGGCGCCAGTCCACCAGAAAGAGCAAGGTCAGCGCGGCCAGCGGCGCGGCGGCCGCGGCAGCGGCGTCGGGCAGCATATGCGCCAGAAAGCCTTCCAGGCTATTGATATCGTCGGACAGGGTGCGGCGCAGGCTGCCGGAACCCCGGTTGGCGAAAAATGACAAGGGCACTTCTCCCAGCCGGCGGGCCAGGGCCAGCCGCAATTGGTGCTGGGCGGCAAAAGCGCCTTTGTGGGCCAGGATGTGGCTGGCCGTCATGAGTATCCAGCGCAGGGCCAGAAACGCCAGCATAGCGCCCAGGTCCAGCCAGACGGCCTGCATATCCGGTACGGGCGCCAGCAACTGAATGAGGGCGAGATAAAGCAGCCAGAAAGGCAGAATGCTGAAGATGGCGGACACAATGGCAAACAGCGCAGCCAGTCCCAGGGTGCCTGGCGCCATGCGTATCAGCTGGCTGAAAGTCAGGGCCGTGGGCGGGCTGGCAGGCGGCGGGGCTGCGCCAGGCGAGGCGAGTTCGGGGGCGGGCGTGGGCATGAAGCAGTCTCTATCGAGATCGTGATGGAGAAGACATCATTGTGAGCGCCGCGCGGCCTGCTGACTTGTGCGCAATGCCGCAGATTCTTGGCATGCTGCCGGAAATGCTGAAGACCAGCGCCTGCGGCGGCTGCCTGGCACATGCCGCGCGCTTGCCGCCGCCAGCCCTGCCATGGCGGGGCTGGCCAGTTACCAGTGGCTGGGCGCGACGCCAAAGCGGCGGCGGAAGGCCGCGGTAAAGCTGCTGGCATGCCGGTAGCCGACACGCTCGGCGGCTTGTTCGATACTCCAGCCTTCCTGCCGCAGCCCCTGGCTGGCGCGCTGCAGCCTGCATTCACGCAGGAAATTGAAGATGGATAGGCCGTAAGCCGCCTGAAATTTTTCACGCAGGCTGCTGCTGCTCATGCAGGCCAATTGGGCCAGCTCGGCCAGGGTGTGATCCTGTTCCGGGTAGGTCAGCAGATATTCCTTGACGCGCTCCAGGCGGGCCAGATCACGGCTGGCGGGCGCGGCAGGCATGCTCTGGCCGCGCCGGTCGGGGTTGAGGGAGGTGGCCAGAATTTGCAGGGCGACACCTTCCTGCCACAGCCGCCCGAGACTGCCTTGCCAGCCCGGGTCGAACAGGCTGTTGGCCGCTTGCAGCAGGGCCGGGTCCAACTGCAACTGCTGCAGCCGCAAGTGCGGGTCATCCAGCCATGCCCCCAGCTCGGGCAAATGCGTGGCGGCGGCTTCGGCCAGTTGCTCAGACCGCGCCATCAGCGAGACGCTGCGCAATCTTTTGCCAGCCGGATGGCAGCCTGTCATGGGTTCGGTATGGCGGTGGCCAGCGGTGATAGCCTGATTTGGCGCCAGCGTCAGGGCCTGGCGGCTAGTGCCCAGGTTGGCGTGCGCATGCCCATCTAGCATCAGGATGGCGCTAAAGCCGGGCGCGATCAGGGAGCTGCTGTCGTGGCCGTGATGATTGATCACATCCGAGATGATCAGGGTGAACCCGTTGCTGACCGGGATTTCCTGGATGACGCCTTCGGCCAGAATATGATCTTCTTCGCGGATACCGGAAGCCTCGGCAAGTGGCCAGCGATACTGGAAACCATGCCGTTCGCCGAAGCGGCGGTAGTCTGCCAAACTGAAGCGTTGAATAGCAGCCATAGCCCTGAAGATAACAATGGAATGCGTGATGGCTGTCATGCCGCCCTGGGGAATACGGGGCAGCAGGGGGCATGACAGAATGACCGGGAACAGCATAAAGCGCGGAACCGATAGCGGATCTGCTAAGCGGCCTGTTAAGTGGTCAGGCCTGCTAAGTGATCGGCTCAATGAGCAGCTAAATGAGCGGCTAAATGCGCAGCTAACTGGCTTGTTAGTTGAGCCAATCACTGACGCCAATCACTGGAGTCAATCACCGGCGCCATGGCGGAACGGTCAGCAGAACAATCAGCGGAACTCGCAACGGAACTCGCAACGGAACCAATGGCGAAGCATATTCATTATTGATAATCATTGTCAATAATGGGCTGGCCAGGATAGTGGGGAAAAACCAGGGAGCCTTTCTAGACCATGCACTGGGGGGGCCATGCGCTGGCACCGCGCTGCATGCCCGGCAGCGCATGGCATAAAAAAACCGCCAGGCGGCGCGTGGCCGGATGGCGGTTGTAAAGCGGGTATCCCGTGCCCCGGCTGCCCGATGGGCAGCGCAGGCGGCCAGCAAGCAATCAGGCGGTAGGCGCCTGACGGCTGGCTTCAAACAGGAACCAGGTGCGGCGCTCGGCCTCGTCGATCCAGTTTTCCAGCAGGCTGGAGCTGGCGATATCGTTGTACTCGTCGGTGACAGCGTGCGCAGCGCGCAGGGTGGCGGCCAGCGCCTTGTTGTCATCGCGCAGTTCAGCCAGCATGTCTTGCGGCTCAACGTAATCAGCGTCATTGTCCAGCACGCGTTGCGAGCGGGCGATATGGCCGATGGAGCGCAGCGTGGTGCCGCCCACCTTACGGATACGCTCGGCGATGTCGTCGGTCATGGCAAACAGCTGATCCCCTTGTTCGTCGAACATCAGGTGATAGTCGCGGAAATGCGGGCCGCTGACATGCCAGTGGAAATTCTTGGTTTTCAGGTACAGGGCGAAAACATCGGCCAGGAGTTGATTGAGGGCGGCGGTGATGTCACGCGTTGCGCTCGTGCCGAGGTCGGTCGGGGTTGCCAGCGGACGCTTGCGGCGTTGTGCTGCGGAACTAGCTTGTTTCGAATCCAGTTTTTTTGCCATGGCAAAACACTCCTGTTGGGTTGAGTTCTGTTGCTACTGGCAATGCCTGGCTGTTTGCCCTGCATCGCCGAAAGTCTTGGCTCGACTGACTATCGTTAGCCTAGCATCAATCAAATGATTTAGTTGTGTTGCAGATCAAGCAAAAATTAAAAAATCTTTTCTGTCTGGCGCCAATCTTTACTCTGCCGGCATCAATACCGCAGCCAAAAAGGCGGCGGCAATGAAAAAGCGGTATGGCTGGGCTGCCATACCGCTTTGCGGATGATTGTCTTGCGCGGCGCCTGCTGACGCGGTATTGCCTAAAAACTGTAAACCGCTCCGATGCTGCCGAAGACATTGGTTTTCTGGGCGGTAAGCGGGCTGTTCTTGGCATCCCCGAATAGGCGGTTGACGCCGACGGTGGTCAGCGCGGACCAATTGCTGCTGAGGCGATAGCTCCAGACCGAAAACAGCGACGCGGATTTGAAACCGGCCGAGGGCGAGTAGGCGGACAGGCCAGCCTGGCTGCTCAGCGCTTCTTCTTGCGTCACGCCAAACCAGGTTTTCATGGCGCTGCGGCTATTCCATTGCGTATCGACGCCGATACGGACACGGTGCGGGCCGCTTTCCCAGGCGGCGTAGGAAGCGCGTAACTCAACCACGCTGCCATAGCCTGTGTGCGCAGCCTTGCGGAAGGCGGCGCCCAAGGAGAAGGGGCCGGGCGTCCATTCCAGATAGCCGCCATAACTGGCGTGAAAATGGATATTGTCCAGGCCTTCGGTGCGTGCTGTCCGGCTGGCTTTGCGGCCGAGATCCAGGCCGACAAACACACCAGCTTCCAGGTCTTGCGCCAGCTCGGTTTTCAGGCCCATGGCGGGCAGCCCGGCGCGCGGCGTAATGAAGAAATTGCCCGACTCATAGTTGATGAGGGGCAAAGGCAGTACCCGGTAGGTGCTGGAGCCTTCATAAACGGGGATGACAGCCACGCCTGCGCCGATATAGTTCTGGGCCTGAGCGGCGCCGGCCAGGGTGAAACAAGCAAGGGTGCTGGCGCTCAAGGCCAGGCGGCGGAAGTTCATGGGTTGTCCTTCGAAGCAGGGCCGGAGGGCCGGGAATCGTTGCGATGCAGCACCATTGTATAGAGGGCGCCCACAGCTGGCTTGAGGCGGAGGAGGATAGTCATGGATCGTGACGGTTTTTTGCCTTTATCGGCAGCTGCTTGTGGCGCGAAAGCATCGCGGGCGCGATTCAGGTAATTTGCCGCAGCAGCGGAATTCGGCGCATCAGCCAGGTTGCGCCCAGAGAAAGCGCCACGATACCGGCAGTCGCAAGCGGGATCTGCCAGGCGGCATGTTGCGAAGGAGCATAGAGCTGCAGGGTTTTGGCCACATCCAGAAAGACGGGGTGCAGCAGGTAAACGCCAAAGGTCAAGGGGGCGAGCACGCTGAGCCGGGGCAGTGCCCGTGTTTGCAGCAGCCACTGGAAAGCGGCCAGCGACATCAGAATGACCACAGGATTGAAGGCATCATAGAAGTAGAAATCCAGCGCCGCCGGTTGTGACATCACCGCCACGCCCAGCGCGCTCAGGCCTATGCTCAGGCCGAACAGCAGGCCAGGCCGGGGCAGCTTGAGCGTTTGGGCATAGATCAGCCTGCCAGCCAGAAAATAGGCGGTATAGGGCAGAAAAGCATTGAAGAAAAAGCCGGGCCTGCCGTCGGCGGCCAGGTGCCGGTACGCCGCATCGGCGGCCGCGCAGAGCAGCATGGCGCCCAATGCGGCCAGACGCGCGCGATCTGAACAGGCTTGATACAGGCGCTGCAGAAAGGGGGCGAACAGGTAAAGCCCGACAATCATGTAGAGATACCAGAGATGGTAATAAGGAGCGCCCTTGAGCAACTTGCCCAGCCAGGCAGCCAGGCCTAGCGGTTCCTGTTGCCAGGCATGCATGAAAGCGCTCCAGCCGAGATAAAAGACGCTCCAGAACAGCAGCGCGGGCAAAATGCGGGCGGCGCGGCGCCGGTAAAAGCTGGCAAGGCCGCTGACTCTGTCCGGGTCAAGCAGCAAGGCGCCGCTGATCATGACGAACACCGGAACGCACCAGCGCGCGGCGGCGTCATAAAAGTTGGACCAGTGCCAGGGCACGCTGCCGAAATCGGTCGTGGCCTGCAGGGGGTATGCCGCGCAGTGCACCAGCACAACGGCAATGGCCGCCACCCAGCGGGCGCGGTCTAGCGTTTGCAGGGAGAAACGGGGGGTATCAGTCATGCGGTTCCTGTTCTGCGTGCCAGGAACCAAGATAACAGCGCGGCCTCACGACAGACTGTTGCAGGCTGTGTCTGTTGCTGACCGTTCAAGGCGGGCATTGCCGTGCGGCGCAATGTCACCATGCCAGGGGCAGCGTGCGGGGCGGCCCGCGGGAGGGAGAACGGGGCAGGGGGGGAACGGCGGGAAGAGACGGAAAAACGAAAAAGGCGGAAAAACGAAAAAGGCGGAAGACCTTTCGATCTTCCGCCTTTTGGAATTAAGTGGTGCCCAGGAGAGGACTCGAACCTCCACACCCGAAGGCACTAGTACCTGAAACTAGCGCGTCTACCAATTCCGCCACCTGGGCACTGCATTGCTGTTATGCTTCCAGCAATTTCCTGCATGCTGCGCATATTACACTAGAAATCTTCCTAATGGAAGCCTGCCTAACCTTTTGCAGCTCGTTTAGCGACTCTTGTAGAACAGTGCGCTAAACTGTGGAAGCTGCGCATTATAGAAGAGAATTTTTTATTTTGGCAAATAGAACGCAAAAAAGTGGGGCCAGGCCCCGTAGACCGGCTGCTGATGCGGCTGAGCAGGCCGTTGCACCGGCCACAACAGGCGTGCCGCTGCCGCCGGATTTTGACCCGGATGTGCCTAGCCGCGAGAAATTGCTGGCCGCGCTGCGGACGGTGGGCGAGCCGCTGACGCCTGATGAATTGGCGCGGCAAATGAATGTCGTGCGCGAAGCGACGCGCCGCGGTTTTGACCGCCGTTTGGCCGCCATGGAACGCGATGGCCAGCTGCATACCAACCGTAAAGGGGTGCTGCTGCTGGCCAATAAACTGGATTTTGTGGCCGGACGGGTGCAGGGGCACCGTGACGGTTTCGGTTTCCTGGTGCCGGATGCCGGCGGGCAGGATTTGTTCCTGTCACCGCGCGAAATGCGCAAAGTGCTGCATGGCGACCGGGTACTGGTGAAGCCCACGGGAGAATACCGTGGTAAGCCGGAAGGGGTGATTGTTGAAGTGCTGGAGCGCCGCACGAATCGCCTGGTTGGCCGTTTCCTGAATGAAAGCGGCGTGAATATCGTGGTGCCTGAAGATCAGCGCATCAAGCATGATGTGCTGGTGCCGCCAGCGGAGACCGGCGGCGCGGAGCCTGGCCAGGTGGTGACGGTAGAGATCATCGCCCAGCCGTCGCGCCATAGCCAGCCGCTGGGACGGGTGGTGGAAGTGCTGGGGCAGGTGGACGACCCGGGCATGGAAATCGAGATTGCCGTGCGCAAATTCGATGTGCCGGTCGATTTTTCCGACGCAGGGGCAGCTCAGGCCGAGCGCACGCCGGATAGCGTGCGGCGCACGGATTTGCAGGGCCGTTTCGATTTGCGCGATGTCCCGTTCATCACCATTGATGGTGAGGATGCGCGTGACTTCGATGACGCCGTGTATGCGGAAGCCATAGAGCTCGGCACGGACAAGCGCCGCCGCCCGGGCTGGCGCCTGCTGGTGGCGATTGCCGATGTCAGCCATTATGTGCGCGAAGGCGATGCGCTGGATGTGGATGCGCGTGAACGCGGCACCAGCGTGTATTTCCCGCGCCGCGTCATTCCGATGCTGCCTGAAGCGCTGTCCAATGGCATCTGCTCCCTGAATCCTGGCGTGGACCGGCTGGTGCTGGTGTGCGACATGGTCATTCCGGCGTCGGGCGCCAAGGCCGGCCAGGTTACGGCTTATCAGTTCTATAACGCGGTAATAAATTCACATGCGCGCACGACCTACAACCAGGTGTGGGAAGGCTTGCAGCACCCGGAAGGCCCGGCTGGCCGGGTGCTGGGCGAACGCCTGAAGGATGTGCAGTCGCTGTATGAGCTGTACCGTTTGCTGGCGCAAGCCCGTGTCAAGCGCGGCGCCATTGATTTCGATACGGTGGAAACGCGCATTGTCTGCAATGCGCTCGGCCGCATCGAGCAAATCGTGCCGATGGTGCGCAACGATGCGCACAAGCTGATCGAAGAGTGCATGCTGGCGGCCAATACTTGCGCCGCAGATTTCATGCAGCGCAGCAAGCATCCTGGCCTGTATCGTATCCACGAAGGCCCGAGCAACGAGCGTTTGCAGGCCTTGCGTGAATTCCTGCGCCTGCAGGGGCTGACGCTGGGTGGCGGCGACGAGCCGCGTCCGGTGGATTACCTGACGCTGCTGGATTCCGTGCGCGCGCGGCCAGATTATGGCCTGCTGCAAACCATGTGCCTGCGCTCCATGCAGCAGGCCATATATGGCCCGGATAATGTCGGCCACTTTGGTTTGGCATATACCTCTTATACCCACTTCACATCGCCTATCCGCCGTTATCCGGACTTGCTGACGCACCGCGTGATCAAAAGCCTGCTGGCAGGCAAGCGTTATGTGCCGCATCTCGAAGGCAAAATGCCGGCGACCAGCGTGCGTGAGAAGCGCGCGCAAGAGCATGACACCTGGGAGCGCCTGGGCCTGATGCTGTCCGCGACCGAGCGCCGCGCTGACGAGGCATCGCGTGATGTGGAAGCCTGGCTGAAGTGCTGGTTCGTCAAGGAGCGCGTGGGCGAAAGCTTTAGCGGCCGGGTGACGGGCGTGGCGAGCTTCGGTATTTTCGTGACGCTCGATGGCCTGCATGTGGAAGGCATGGTGCATGTGTCGGAACTGGGCACCGAATACTTCCAGTTCAACGAGGCCTTGCACGAATTGCGCGGCGAACGTACCGGCATGCGCTATCGCCTGACCGATGCGGTGCAGGTGCAGGTGGCCAGGGTGGATCTGGAGGCGCGGCGCATTGAATTCCGCCTGGAGAAAAGCACCAGCTACGATGCTTTGCGCAAGGTGGCGCGCAAGGGCGCGGAGGAAGAACCGCGCCGGGTGCGCAAGGCGGCAGCGCCCAAGCCATCCGAATTGAAAGGAACGGCCTCGCAACGCCGTGCCGCCGCAGCCAAAGCGCTGAGGACGGAACGCACTGCGGGGCAGGCGAAGCAACAGTCCGCCAAACAGGCAGGACGCAAGAGGCGTTGATATGGCAGCAGATGTACAGGTGTTGGCAGGGTTTCATGCGGTGGCGGCGCGTTTGCGCCATGCGCCGGATTCGGTCAAAGAGGTTTATTACGATGCCCAGCGCCGCGATAAGCGCATGGGCACGCTGCTGGAGCAGGTGAAGCGGGCAGGCTGCGCGGCGCATGGCGTGCCTGCCGAACGGCTTGATGGCCTGGCCAAGGGCTTGCGCCATCAAGGCTTGGTCGCGCTGGCCGATACGCGGGTGCTGGCAGTCGATATCGACGAAGTGCTGGACGAAATCGAAGGGCCGCCGCTGCTGCTGGTGCTCGACGGGGTGACGGATCCGCATAACCTTGGCGCCTGCCTGCGGACGGCGGATGCCGCCGGGGTGCATGCGGTGATTGCGCCGCGTGACCGGGCGGTGGGTTTGAATGCGACGGTGCAGCGCGTGGCTTGCGGCGCGGCGGATACGGTGCCCTACATCATGGTCACCAATCTGGCGCGTACCTTGCGCGGCTTGAAAGAGCGGGGCATCTGGGTGGTGGGAACGGACGATCAGGCGGAAGCGTCCATTCATGACGTGGATGCGCGGCTGCCGACGGCCTGGGTCATGGGGGCGGAGGGCGAGGGCATGCGCCGCCTGACGCGTGAAACCTGCGATCGCCTGGTCAATATTCCCATGCTGGGGGCAGTCGAAAGCCTGAACGTCAGCGTTGCCAGCGCCGTCTGCCTTTATGAGTCCGTACGCCAGCGTCAGCAGGCGTAAACTATTTCGCTCTTCTTCCGTTAATGGCTGCCCGCGGGGCAGCCTTATTGCCGAACATGACCAAGCAGCAAGGTTTCACCACTACTATCCTGCACGCCGACAGGCGCTCCAATGTCGAGCACGGCGCAGTGCACAAGCCTATGCATACCTCGTCCGAGTATGCCTACCGGGACGCCAGGGAACTGGCGGAGGTCTTCCAGGGCAAGTCGGGCTTCACCTATGCGCGCCAGGGCACGCCGACCACCCAGGCGCTGGAAGCCAAGCTCACCGCGATGGAAGGCGGGCAGTCAACCGTCACGTTTTCCACCGGCATGGCCGCGCTGGCAGCGATTTTCACGACGTTGCTGCGCCAGGGCGACCATCTGGTATCCAGCCGGCATATTTTCGGTAATACCAATAGCCTGTTTCTGACGCTCAATGAAATGGGTGTCGATGTCACGCTGGTGGATGCGACGGACGCGGCCAATGTCGAAGCGGCCTTGCGCCCGGAAACGCGCATGGTCTTCACCGAGACGATAGCCAACCCGGGGACGCAGGTCGCGGATCTGATGGCCATCGGCGAAATCTGCCGCCAGCGCGGCCTGGTGTATGTCATAGACAACACTTTGACCTCCCCCTGGCTGTTCCGCGGCAAGGATGCGGGCGCGGCGCTGGTCATGAATTCCTTGTCCAAATATATCGGCGGGCATGGGCATGCGCTGGGCGGTTCGGTGACGGCTACCGGCTGCTATGACTGGCAGGATTATCCGAATATCTTCGATAGCTACCGGCAAGGGGATTCCCTGGGCTGGGGGCTGCTGCAGATCAAGAAAAAAGGCCTGCGCGATATGGGCGGCACGCTGGCGGCAGAGCCTGCGCACCGTATCGCTGTGGGGGCCGAGACCCTGTCGCTGCGCATGGACCGGGCCAGCAGCAATGCGCTGGCGCTGGCGCGCTTTCTGGAGCGTCATCCGCAGGTTGCCAGGGTGCATTACCCCGGGCTGGCTGCGCACGCCCAGCATGAGCGCGCAGGCCGTCTTTTCCGCGGACGTTTTGGCGGATTGATGGGCGTGGAACTCGCGCCAGGCCTGGATTGTTTTACATTCCTTAACCACTTGAGGGTTGTTGCCCTCTCGACTCACCTCGGTGATACCCGCACACTGGCACTGCCGGCGGCCCATACCATTTATTATGAAATGGGTGCGGCACGCCGTGCGGAGATGGGGATTGCGGACAGTTTGATCCGGGTTTCGGTTGGCATTGAGGAAGAAGAAGACCTGATTGCCGATTTCGACCAGGGGCTGGCGGCAGCACAAGCCAGTATCCAGGACGTCTGAGCGCAGTGCCGAAGATCGTGGCGGGCCAGGGCTGGCGGCATTTTTTTTCTTGACAGTGCCGTCTGCCGCAAGGCCTAATACGCATCTGCGTCTGCGATAAGCTGGTATGCCGACTGGCGGTGCAATATGACTGGGCCGACAGGCGGCAGCGCTGTAAAGGAAGCAGCTTCTGCCAACAGGATGCCTGCTTCGCGTAACGACAACTTCATACCTAATGAGGGGTAATTTCTAAATGAACAAGACCGAACTGATCGACCACATTGCCGGTGAAGCAGATATCTCCAAGGCTGCCGCTGGTCGTGCGCTTGACGCTTTCGTTGAGGCCGTGAAGGCTGCCCTCAAGCAAGGTGATTCGGTAACGCTGGTTGGCTTTGGCACGTTCGACGTGTCCGAGCGTTCCGAGCGTTCGGGCCGCAATCCGCGTACCGGTGAGGTCATCAAGATCGAATCCGCCAAGGTGCCCAAGTTCCGTCCGGGCAAGGCCCTGAAAGACGCGGTTAACTAAATCGCGCTTGGCGGGCACTGTACATCCATGTATAATGCTCGCTTTCGCTGTTCGGCGGGGCCTGCTTTGATCTTTACCGGCAGGCTATCGTGAGCAGCACGGATGGATGTTTAGCTCAGCTGGTAGAGCGGCGCCCTTACAAGGCGTAGGTCGGCGGTTCGAACCCGTCAACATCCACCAGAATTCAGCAGTGAAGCAGGCACTTAAGGCGACTTAAGTGCCTATTTTTTTGCCTATTTTTTGGGCGGTTTTTTGTCTGTCTTTTTCGCTTTTTTTGGCCTGTTTTCTATTTTTATCTGACCCTCTCTGCCATGGCTCTGCCCGGGGAGGGTGCCGTGCCAGGCCGCCAGCGGCCTGCGCGTTTTGCATTTCTTTCCCTATATCAGCGATTTCCAGCCAGGCGTCGCGCCAGGGCGGGCATCGCCAGACTGGAGAATCTGCTATAAGTTATGCAGGTATCTCATTGATGGAGTTGAATATGCGAGCAATGATACGGCGCAGTGGCGTTTGGGGAATGGTGCTCGGCGTGCTGCTGATCTCCGGTTGCTCGACCTTGGGCCTGGGCAGTTCAGATCGCGGCGGCAATTGCGAAGCAGACCCTAGCGCCTGCGCCTACGGGCCGGGAGAGCGTGAGTTTGCAGAAAAGGAAGCCGCGCGCCTCAATAAGGAATCTGCCGCCAAATTGCGCCGCAGTTCACGGCGCTGAAGGCTGCCCACCCCAAGGGTGGGCCCCGGAGGGATGGCGCCGGAAGACAGGCTCCGGCGCTTTGACTCGGCCGCCAGGCAATCAAGCCTGGCGGCCGTTTGCGTACAGCGCGGCCGATGTCTTGTCCATAAAAGGCAGGCGGCCATATTCAACCAGTTCCAGCTGGTTGCCAAAGGGATCCAGAAAGTATTGAACGCGCAGGCCGGCGCAGGGGCCTTCCGTGGTTCACATGCTGCAGACCAGGCAAGGTTTGGTGCTGGGGCATTAGTCTCTCTCCCTATTGCCGCATAGAGGCGCGGCATTATTTTCATTTGGATAAATATAGTTCTTAATGAATTGCGCGGCCAGTATGGCAGCCGGTATCTGTCTGGCGGCTGAATGGCAAGGCAAAGGGGAGAGCACAGGCAAGCGACAGGCAAGCGGGTGCCTTGGGGCAGCAGTTCTGACGGCGGCGGCGCTGTCAGAACTGCCGGCAGGCATGCCCGGCTATCAGGCGGGCTAGGCGAGCTAGGCGGGCTAGGCGGGCTGCGCCTGCCAGTAGCGCCGCCAGACGAAAATAGTCATGGTCAGCGCCAGGGCAATGAACAGGCCGCCCACGGTGCCCAGGCTGTTGATGTCATAGTGCAGCAGCACCGTGCTGCCCATCAGCGCGCCGCCGCCGATGCCGATATTGAAGATGCCGGAATAAATCGAGGTGGCGACATCGGCGGAATCTGGGGCGCTGGCCAGTACCTTGGATTGCAGCCCCAGGTAAACGATGGTCATGGATGCGCCCCAGATCATGCAGAGGATGACGGTCATCGTGGCCGTGGCGGCAGCGAAGTTGAGCGCCAGCAGGCACAGCAGCAGCACGGCCAGAGGGCCGGCGAATGCCTCGAAGGGGTGGCGCGGGGCATGACGGGTGAAGATCAAGGTGCCAACAATACCGGCGCCGCCGATGACCAGCAGCAGGGAGACGACAAAGTTTTCGCTGAAGCCGCCAACACGCGTCATGAAGGGCGTGAAATAGGTATAGGCCGTAAAGTGGCCGGTGACGATAATCAGCGTCAGCAGATAGGCTTGCAGCAGGGCCGGGCGCCGCAGCACATGGGAAAGATTCTTCAGCGGTGCGGGATTGGTGCTGGGCAGGGTGGGCAGGAGTTTGCGCAGGGTCAGCATGACGAGCAGGCTGATACCGGCGATGCACATGAAGGTAATGCGCCAGCCGGTCTGGTGGCCCAGCAGGGTGCCCAGCGGAACGCCCAGCACAGTCGCCAGAGAGCTGCCGGTCACAATCAGTCCCAGGCCTTTGGCTTGTTTTCCGGCAGGCGACAGGCGCACGGCCAGGGGAATGGAGATCGACCAGAAAATGGCGTGACTACAGGCAATGCCTATGCGTGCGGCCATCAGCGAAGCAAAGCTCCAGGCGAAACTGGCCAGAATGTGGCTGCCGATGAAAATCGCGAACAGCACGAGCAGCAGGCGGCGGCGTTCCTGCGCGGCTGTCATCAGGGTGAGCGGCAGCGACAGAATGGCGACGGTCCAGGCATAGCCGGTCAGCAAGAGGCCGGTGTGGGCGACATCCATATCGAAGCTATGGGCGATGTCGGGCAGCAGGCCGATGGGAACGAATTCCGTGGTGTTGAAGATGAAGGCTGCCAACGCCAGGCTGACGACAGGCAGCCAGTCACGCCAGCCGGGGGTGGGGGAGGTTTCCATAGGGTGCGCAGCAAAGCAAAGAGGGGGCCGGGAAATTATAGAAGCGTATCAGGGTTTATACGGGGCCGTCGGTATTCCCCTGCTGCTGACTGTTGCCATCATGCGCGGCAAAATCCTGCAGCAGCCAATGGCGGAATGTTTGCAGCGAAGGCAAATGTTCATTGCGCGCAGGATAGACCAGAAAATAATTGCGCCGGCTTTGTACAGGCTCGAAAAGCTGCACCAGCTGGCCGCTGGCGAGTTCTTCGGTCACCAGTACCTGCGGCACGAGTCCGACCCCAAGCCCGGCGGTGACGGCCTGGATCAGATGGCCGGTCAGTTCAAAGCTGGGCCCCATGCGCATGCGGCGGTGTTCGAGGCCATGTTTGTCGAACCATTCGCTCCAGGCTTCAGGCCGCGTAGTGATACTGAGCAGCGGATAGGCCATGATGTCCGCGGGGGTGGCTTGCTGGGCGGAAGGAACGGTGTCCGGGCTGGCAATGACAACGAATTGTTCGGCTTGCAGCGCATGGGCGCGTAAATCGGGCCAGGGGGCAGTGCCGCTGCCGGCGCAAATGGCGGCATCGAGCTCGCTGGCATTGAAATCCGGCGGGGCGATGCGTGAGTGCAGGTGAATCATGATGCCAGGATGCTGCGCATGGAAATCCGCCAGGCGTGGCATTAGCCATTTGGAGCCGAAAGTCGGCAGAACTGCCAGATGCAGCGAGCCTTGGCCCGATTCGTGCGCCAATGCCTGGAGCGTCGCGCTGCGGATGCGGCCCAGCCCGGCAGCCAGCTCCCGCAAATAGAGCGACCCTACGGCCGTCAGTTCGATCTGGCGGCCATGGCGCACCAGCAGGTTCAGGCCCAGGGTTTGCTCCAGCGCCTGCACCTGGCGGCTGACGGCGCTTTGTGTCAGGCCCAGTTCTTCGGCTGCGCGGGTGAAGCTGAGCAGGCGCCCGGAAGCTTCAAAGGCCGTCAGCAGTGACATGGATGGGGTCAGTTTACGTGGATTCATTCATAAAACTCATGCAAAGCGGGCATAAAATCCATTTTGCATTCTATCTCCGAAGTCGCACAATAGCGCCATTGCACTCCGCGTTCAGTGAAGCAGGATAGTTCCCGCAGGAACGGACGGACGCGCTGCACGGGCATGAATCCAGTGATTTGCGATTCATTCACATTTGTCATTTACTATTATTCATCAGACAGACGTGCCCCGCACTGGCGCCGCTGCCGCGGCTGGGCCGGCTGTCAGGTAAGAAGCCCATGATTGCTACCCTTCCCGTAGAGCGCAAGCTCGCTCCCCATTGCCATGCTTTCCTCGATGCGCTGGCCCGCAGCGGTTTTGAGGGGGATATTGCGCGCGATGACGCCATGCTGACGGTGTTGTCCACGGATAACTCGGTGTATCAGCGCTTCCCCCAGGCAGCGGTTTTCCCGCGCCATGCGGAAGATGTGCAGCGTTTGGCGCGGCTGGCTGACCAGGCCGAGTTTCAGCAGGTGGTGCTGACGCCCCGTGGCGGCGGCACCGGCACGAATGGGCAATCCCTGACAGACGGCATTGTGGTGGATGTGTCGCGCCACATGAACCAGATTCTGGATATTGATGTGGCGGCGTGCCGGGTGCGGGTGCAGGCCGGGGTAGTGAAAGATCAGCTGAACGCGGCGCTCAAGCCGCTGGGCCTGTTCTTTGCGCCGGAACTGTCCACCTCCAACCGAGCCACGCTGGGCGGCATGATCAATACGGATGCCAGCGGGCAGGGCAGCTGCCGCTACGGCAAGACGCGCAACCACGTGCTGGAACTGGATTATGTGCTGCTGGGCGGGCAGCGGATTTCCAGCCATGTGGTCGATGACGACGAGCTGGCGCGCCGTTGCGGCCTGCCGGGGCGCGCGGGGCTGGTGCACCGCGTGGCCAAGGATATTTTCGATCGCCACCACGAACGTATCGTGGCGGGTTTCCCGCCGCTGAACCGTTGCCTGACGGGTTACGACCTCGCGCACTTGCGTGATGAGGCAGGGCGCTTCAACCTCAATAGCGTGTTGTGCGGCGCGGAAGGGTCTCTGGGCTTTGTCGTGGAGGCAACGCTGAATGTGCTGCCGATTCCCAAGCATGCCACCCTCGTTAACGTGCAGTACGCTGGCTTTATGGATGCGCTCAAGGATGCGCGCGCCTTGATGGCGACCGAACCTTTATCCATTGAAACCGTGGATTCCAAGGTGCTGGGCCTGGCCATGAAGGATATCGTCTGGCACAGCGTGGCGGAATTCTTCCCCGAGCAGGAAAGCGGCCCGGCGCTGGGGATCAATCTGGTCGAGTTCAGTGATGACGATCCGGTGGCCTTGCAGGCCATGGTGGACCGTTTCCTGGAAGTGCTGCGCACCGACAATAGCGTGCGCCGCCTGGGTTATACCCTGGCCGAAGGCCGTGACAACGTGACCAAGGTGTATGGCATGCGCAAGCGTGCCGTGGGGCTGCTCGGGAATGCGCAAGGGGAAGCCCGGCCGCAGCCTTTTGTTGAGGATGCCGCCGTGCCGCCGGAAAACCTGCCGGAATTCATTGCCGAGTTCCGGGCGCTGCTGGATAGCCACGGGCTGCAATATGGGATGTTTGGCCACGTGGATGCGGGGGTGCTGCACGTCCGTCCGGCCCTGGATATGAAGGATAAAGTCCAGGCGGCCCTGTTGCGGACGATTTCTGACGCGGTGGCGGCGCTGGCGCAGCGCTATGGCGGCCTGCTGTGGGGCGAGCATGGCAAGGGCGTGCGCTCGGAATACGCGCCCAAGTTCTTTGGCGAACTGTATCCCTTGCTGCAATCCCTGAAGACGGCCTTTGACCCGCGCAATCAGCTCAATCCGGGCAAGATCGCCACGCCGACGGCGGCGACCCAGCCCTTGCTGCGCATTGATGGCGTGCCGCTGCGGGGGGATCGTGACCGTGAAATCGACGAACGCGTCTGGCGCAGCTATGGCGCTGCCATGCATTGCAATGGCAATGGCGCTTGCTATAACTATGACCCGGACGACGCCATGTGCCCGTCCTGGAAGGCCACGCGTGACCGGGTGCATTCCCCCAAGGGGCGCGCGTCGCTGATGCGTGAATGGCTGTGGCGCCAGCAAAAGGAAGGGGTGGATGTGCTGGAAAGCGCGGAAGCCGCGCGCCGCCAACCCTTGTGGCGCAGCCTGCCCGCCAAGGCGGGCAATGCCTGGCGGCGCTGGCGTGGCGAACAGGACTTTTCGCACGAGGTTTACGATGCCATGGCGGGATGCCTGGCCTGTAAGTCCTGTAGCGGGCAGTGTCCGATCAAAGTCGATGTCCCGGCGTTCCGTTCGCGTTTTCTGGAGCTTTATCACAGCCGCCACTTCCGGCCCCTGAAAGATTACCTGGTGGGCTCGCTGGAATCGACGCTGCCCACGCTGGCGCGTTACCCCAGGGCCTATAACGCGGTCATGGCGGCGGGCATGACCCGCAAGCTGCTGGCCCGCACTGCCGGTCTGTCAGACAGCCCCTTGCTGGATACGCGCGACTTCGGGGCCGTCAAGCGGCAGTGGCAGGCCGAATTGGCCACGCCGCAGCGTTTGGCGGCCTTAAGCCCGGCTGAGCGGGCGCGCAGCGTCGTGCTGGTGCAGGATGCATTCACCCGTTATTTCGATACCGGGGTGCTGGGCGACTGGATGGCGCTGGTCTCCATGCTGGGGTTCCGGATTTACCTGGCCCCCTTCATGCCCAATGGCAAGCCTATGCAGGTGCAGGGTTTCCTGAAAGGCTTCGAAAAGGCGGCGCGCCGCAATGCGGCCCGGCTCAAGGCCCTGGCGGCCAGCGGCGTGCCGCTGGTGGGGCTGGACCCGGCCATGACACTGACGTACCGGCAGGAGTATCTGCGCCTGCTGGGCGAGGATGCGCCCGAGGTGAAGCTGCCGCAGGAGTGGCTGCTCGATATGTTGCCTGAGCAGGCGGCCGAAGGTGTGGCGGATGCCCAGCCTTATCTGCTGATGGCCCACTGCACCGAGAAAACCAACGCGCCGGCCAGCGTGGATATTTGGAAGAAAGTCTTCGAGAAGTTTGGGCTTATTCTGAAAGTACAGGCAAGCGGATGTTGCGGAATGTCAGGCACCTATGGCCATGAAACCCGTAACCAGCAGACCTCGCGGGTCATTTTCTCGCAGTCCTGGGAACCTGTCTTAATTAGCAATGGCGCGACTTCGCGCGTGCTGGCCGATGGTTACTCCTGCCGCAGCCAGGTCAAACGTTTCTCTCCCTACGAGACGCGTCATCCGTTGCAGGCGTTACGTGATCATGTGCAGCAAAGGATGCACATAAGTTCAGGTGCAGCTATTATTGAGGCTCAGCTAAACACTACAGAATTGTCTGTCTCAATATCATCATGACGATCAGCCCACGTGAAGATCTCGTGCAGCACGAGGAAACCGCCAATCCGGCTTCCCGTTCCGCTGCGGAAACCCCAGGCCGGAATGCCGACGCCGGCTCGCGCCCCGGCGCCGCCAAGGGCAAGAGCGGCAGTCTGGCAGCCAAGGCGCTGTGTCAGTTCCTGGATGCCGATGCCGAACAGGCCGCAGCCCTGCTGCGCGCTGCGGGCAATCCGCGCCGTCTGCTGGTTTTGTGCCTGCTGATAGAAAACGAAGAAATGTCAGTTGGCAGCCTGCTGGAGCATCTGGATCTCAGCCAGTCGGCCCTGTCCCAGCATTTGGCGCGCATGCGCGAGGAAGGCCTGTGACGTACCGCCGGGCTTCCCAGACGCTTTACTACCGGATAGACGATGAGCGCGTGCGCCAGTTGATCGCTGCGCTCAAGCAAATCTACAGCCCGCATCAGGCCTGAGCGCCAGGCGCCCGGATCTTAATCCGGCGTCTCGTCGCTGGCGCCGGTTTCCGCGAAGCTGCTGCGTTGTATGCCATGACGCTGCAGCTTGTCGTAAAAGGTCTTGCGCGGAATGCCCAGGGCGGCAATCGTATCCTTGACACTGCCCCGGCAGGCGGCCAGCGTCTGCTTGATGACCTGCGCTTCGTATTGTTCCATCCGCGCTGGCAAGGTTTGCCCGGCGGGCAGGGTGGCGCAGGCATCATATTGCGTCAGGCCCAGCACATGGCGTTCGGCATAATGCGCCAGCTCGCGGACATTGCCGGGCCAGTCATGCGTTTCGAGCTGGGCCAGGGTTTGCGCGCTAGGCGGCGGGGCAGGGCGGGAAAATTTCCTGGCTGCCAAGGCACAGAAGTGGGCAAATAGCAGCGGAATGTCTTCGCGCCGCTCGCGCAGCGGCGGCAATCGCAGCGTAATCACATTGAGCCGGTAATACAGGTCTGCCCGGAAGCTGATGCGTTGGGCGGGGTCGCCCAGATCGACTTTGCTGGCGGCCACGACGCGCAGGTCAACTTCGCGTTCTTCATTGCTGCCCAGCGGCTGCACCTTGCGGTTCTCCAGCACGCGCAGCAAGCGGGTCTGCGCGGCCAGCGGCATGCTTTCGATTTCATCCAGAAACAGGGTGCCGCGGCTGGCATGCTCAATCAGGCCGGTGCGGCGCTTCTGCGCGCCAGTGAAAGCGCCGGCTTCGTGGCCGAACAGCTCGCTTTCAATAATGTTTTCCGGCAGCGCGCCGCAGTTCACCGCCACCAGGCGGTGGGGCGCGCGTTTGCTCCAGCGGTGCAGCAGGGTGGCGACCACTTCCTTGCCGCTGCCGGTTTCCCCTTCGATCAGTACATCGGCGTCGGCATCGGCAATGTGGCGCAGGGTATTGCGCAGCCGTACCATGATGGCGGAATCGCCCAGCAAGGGCGGCCCGCCCGCTTCGGTTTGTAGGGCCTGTTGCAACTGCCGGTTTTCCATATAGAGGCGGCGCTGGGTGGCTGCATGCCTGGCGGCGGTCAGCAGGTGGTCTGGCGCATAGGGCTTGGTCAGGAAGTCATAGGCGCCTTCCTGCATGGCCTGAACCGCCATTTCAATCGTGCCGTGGCCGGTAATGAGGATGACGGGCAGTTCCGGGTCGCGGGCACGCAGGGCGCGGAAGAACTCGATGCCATCCATGCCAGGCATGCGGATATCACTGATGATGGCGCCGGGGTAGTCCGGCGGCAGCTGATCCAGGGCTTGTTGCGCGCTCTGGAAGGCGGCGACCTCAAAACCCGCCAGTTCCAGGCTCTGGGTGGTGGCTGCCAGCAAGTCGGGATCGTCGTCGATGAAGGCGATGTGCAGGGTCATGGGTGGCTAAGTGGCAGGGTAATGACGAAATGCGCGCCAGCGCCAGGCTGGGAACGCTCTTCCAGCTTGCCGTCGAAGGCGTGAATGATGTCGTGGGAAATCAGCAGGCCTAGCCCCAGGCCGTCACGGCGCCCCGAGGCAAAAGGCATGAATAGGCGCTGGCGCATCTCCGGGGCGATGCCGGGGCCGTTGTCTTGCAAATGGATTTCGGCCATGCCGTTGCGGGCCTGGGCCTGGATCCGCAGGCGGCCTGCCGGGGCATCCAGCAGCGCATCGAGCGAATTGCGGATCAGGTTGATGAAGACCTGCTCCAGGCGTACCTGGGCCGCACGCACGCTCAGGCGCGGCGGCACGCCATGAATATCCAGTTCGACGCCTTGGCGTCTGGCACGCGGCGCCAGCAGCAGCAGGGCATTATCCAGGGCTTCGCGCACACTGATATCGGCGCTTTCATCGGCAGTTTTGCGCGAGTAATGGCAAAGCTGGGAGGTGATCAGGCCAATCCGGTTGGTCAACTGGTCGATGGCATCCAGGATGCGGGCGGCGCTGGCCGTATCCTGGCGTTCCAGATAGGTGCGGCCATTGGCGGCATACATGCGCAAGGCGGCAACGGGCTGATTGATTTCATGGGCCACACCGGCGGCAATTTGCCCCAGGAATGACAGTTTGTCCGCTTGTTCGAGTTGTTCGCGCAGTTCACGCGCCTTGGCGCGGGAGGCTTGCAGCGCCTGCATTTCGCTTTCCAGTTGCCGGTTAGCCAGACGCAGCGCATCGGTGCGTTCTTGCACCAGGCGTTCCAGTTCAAGCCGCTGGTGGTGTTGATGCAGGGCATTTTCTCGGGCCCGCTGATGGCGTTGCAGCCAGAGGGCGGCAAGCGCCAGGCAAGCGAAGACCGCCAGCAGGGCTGTCAGTCTGGCCGTGGCCGCCTGGCTGGCGAGCAAGCTGCGTGTGGGGGTCAGGGCATGCAGTTGCCAGCGGCTGTCGCCTACCCGGATGGTTGTTTCAAGATAGGTTTCCGCCATGTCCTGCAAAAGAGGGTAGCCGTCGTGTGTCGCGGCGCGTAATGGCAAGGGTTCCAGCGGCGCCGGGCCGAAGGGCTGGGCGGCCTTCAGCGCGTTCATGCGCGCGGCGGGCAGGGGGAAGGTCGTCATGAAGCGCCATGCCGGCTGGCTGCTCAGGATGACGATGCCATCGGCATCTGTCACGAATAGCGTATCGGCATAGTGCTGCCATTCGCGCTCCAGCTGGTGGAACTCCAATTTGGCCACGATGACGCCGGTACCGGCTGCTTCTGGCCCGCCCAGGCGCCGTGAAAAGTACAGGCCGGGCCGCTGGCTGGAGGTGCCCAGCGCAAAATATTCGGCTTGCCCGTCGCGCAAGGCATCCGTGACATAGGGCCGGAACAGGAAATTCTGCCCGACAAAATTTTCAGGGCGCTGCCAGTTGCTGGCGGCCAGTGTTTGCCCCTCAGCGTTGATGAGGTAAAGCACGCTGGCGCCGGTGGCATGCGCCAGTTCCGCGAGTTTGCGGTTCAGGGCGTTGACGGCGGCTGCATCGGCAGGATGGGCCAGCACCTCGCGGAGTTCCGGGTCCTGTGCCAGGACATAGGGCAAGTCGCGGTACTTATTGCGTATGTTGCTGATGACTTCCGCCTGGCTGCGCGCCAGGCTGTTGAGCCGTTCCTGCAGCCCGTTCAGGGTTTGCGTCCGGCTGGCATTGCCCGCCAGCCAGAACGCCAGTATCAAGGCGATCAGTCCGGTCACGCCCAGGGCCAGCCATTCCCGGCGCAGGGCGGGAGCCAGCGGGGACGGCGCAGACGACGGGGAAGGGGCCACAGGCATGATCGGGTACGGGGGGAATGGCGTTGCAGGATAAACCGCTGTATCGAAATCGCTGTATTGAAACTGCTGTATTGAAAACCCATTTGTGCGGGAAATCGCACTTTAGCTATTTCGATGTGTGGATTTTCGCACAAATAAGTGATTCAGGCGCCAGGCAGGTTGGCAGGCAGTTACCGGCTGCCGCGCCGTTTGCCTGGGAAGGCAGTGAATTGCTGGCGGTTTCTCAGGAGTTTCTACTATTGGCACGGAAATTGCTTGGCTGCACGGAAGCAAGGCGGTAGTCCGTCTTGCCTGGGCGCCTGGAGGGCGGCCTCTAGCGCAGCGGCAGGCCCATTCGCTGCGCAGCAAGCAAGACCGGGCACGAGGCGCGCCGCTCAAAAATAGACGCGCCGTGATAGTCGAAACCAGAAAGGGGACAAACGACATGGCCGATATGTTCATCGGTGGCGGTGCGCCCGTGCGCAAGCCTAAAATCTATCAAATCCTGTATGTGCAAGTGATCGTGGCCATCACGATAGGTATCCTGCTTGGGCATTTCAACCCTGATCTTGGCGAGAAAATGCAGCCTTTGGGCGATGCGTTCATCAAGCTGGTGAAGATGATTATCGCCCCGGTGATTTTCCTGACGGTCACGACCGGCATTGCCGCCATGAGCGATTTGCAGAAAGTCGGGCGCGTGGTCGGCAAGGCCATGATTTATTTCCTGACCTTTTCCACGCTGGCCCTGATTGTCGGCCTGGTGGTCAGCAATGTGGTGCGGCCGGGGCACGGCATGCATATTGATCCGGTGACGCTGGATCCGGCCCTGGTGCAGGGCTATGTTGATAAGGCGCATGACAGCACCATCACGGGTTTCCTGATGGGGATTATTCCCGATACGCTGCTCAGCCCGTTCAATACCGGCAATATCCTGCAAGTGCTGTTCGTTTCGGTGCTGTTCGGTATTTCGCTAGCCATGGTCGGTGAGCGCGGCAAGCCCGTGCTAACGTTCATGCAGTCGCTGATGAGCCCGGTGTTCCGTCTGGTCGCGATGCTGATGAAGGCGGCCCCCATCGGAGCGTTTGGCGCCATGGCATTCACCATTGGCAAATATGGGATCGAATCGGTCTCCAGCCTTGCGCTGCTGGTGGTGACTTTCTATCTGACTTCGGTGTTTTTCGTCTTGGTCATTCTGGGCGCGGTGGCGCGTTACAACGGCTTTTCCATTGTGAAGCTGGTGCGTTATATCCGCGAGGAATTGCTGCTGGTTCTGGGAACGAGTTCGTCCGAAGCCGCGCTGCCGACACTGATGCAGAAAATGGAGCGGGCAGGGTGCGCGAAGTCCGTGGTGGGCCTGGTGGTGCCGACGGGGTATTCGTTTAATCTGGATGGCACGAATATTTATATGACCATGGCCGCGCTGTTTATTGCCCAGGCCTGTGATATTCCGCTCACCTTGCAACAGCAATTGCTGTTGCTGCTGGTAGCGATGCTCAGCTCCAAGGGTGCGGCCGGTGTGACTGGCGCGGGCTTTATTACCCTGGCGGCGACCTTGTCGGTTGTGCCCAGCGTACCTATCGCAGGCATGGCGCTGATTCTGGGAATTGACCGTTTCATGTCTGAGTGCCGGGCGCTCACGAATCTGACCGGGAATGCGGTTGCGGCGATTGTGGTGGCCCGCTGGGAAGGCGAGCTGGATCAAGAGCGGCTGGCAGCAGTGCTGGATGGCGAGCCTGTGCCGGATATCCTGGCCAGCGCGCCGATCTCCGATCTGGAGTCGGAAGCGGACCGCCGCGATGTGCCGGCGGCAGGCATTCCGCAGCACGGGGTCTGAACCAGACGAGCCGGCCTGCAAGGGAAGGGGCCGGGCCAGGCGCCGCCGGCATGGCGGCGGCGCCCAGAATAGAGTAAACGCGTGGCGGGCAAACCTCTGAGGGTTGCCCGCCACGCGCAATTGGATACGGCCCCGCCAGCCCTGGCGACCGGCAGGTCAGAAGTGATTTTTTTTTTTCTGGCAGAGATTATTGCTTGTCTAATAA
>NZ_JBQEKA010000023.1:0-40841 GCF_052103615.1 Kerstersia sp.
CTGCTGGGCAGTGGCGCTCAGGCGCGAGAGCCGGCTCAGGTAGCGGCCATGGCGCCAGTGGTGGTGACAGCAACGGCGGGCGCGAGAAACCTGGCGGATGTGCCGGCCAGCGTGACAGTCATTGAGGGCGCAGCTTTGCGCGAGCGGCCAGTGCTGGATTTGGCAGATGCCTTGCGCGGCACGGAAGGGGTCAATATCCAGAGCGCAGGCCTGGGGCGGCGGGCCATTTCCATCCGCGGTATGGACCCTGCGCATACGCTGTTCATGGTGGATGGCAAGCGTATCAGTGCTTCTTCATCGGGAATCGCCCACTCGGATTATGAGCTGGGCTGGGTGCCAACTGAGGCGATTGAGCGGGTGGAAGTGGTGCGCGGCCCCTTGTCGTCGTTATATGGTTCGGAAGCCTTGGGGGGCGTGGTGAATGTGATCACGCGGGCGGCGACGGATGAATGGCAGGGCTCGCTGTCTTCTTATTATCTGAAGCCTGGCCATGATGCGGGCGGCGGGCAGTTTAAGACCGGGCTGTATGCCGGCGGGCCATTGGTGGAAGGAGTACTGGGCCTGAGCGTCTGGGGGGAATCCTTGCGCCGTCATGCGTTGGAGGATGAATCGAATCCTGGCTTGAGCCTGCTGGACCGGAGCGTGTCGCGCAGCGGCAATGCTGCCTTGAGCTGGACGCCGGATAGCCGCCAGCGCATTGATGTCAGTATCGGCGCGGGCAATGAGGAGCGCGAAGGCAGGCGCGGGTCGGCGGCGGCGCAGTATGCGTCCGATGACAGTGTGCGGCGGCGGCAGTATTCCGCCGCCTATCGCGGGGACTGGCAATGGGGCAGCACGGATGTGAAGGTGTACCGCTCCAGCTTGCACAGAGAGAACTGGCGCAGTGATGGCGGCACGGCAAGCGGCCCCAACCGCTTTGCCGATACGGTGGCGGACGCGACTGTCCGCTTGGCCCCGTGGGCCGGCCACACCCTGACCTTGGGCGGAACAGCGCATCGCGAGAAGCTGGAGGACCCGACCGTGAACCGGGCCGGCCGGTTGGCGTTGCAGCATTACGCCGCCTTGCTGCAGGATGAATGGCGTTTGGGCCAGCAATGGGAAATCGTGCTGGGCGGGCGGCTGGATTGGCATGAGGAGTTTGGCCGCGAAGCCAGCCCGCGCGCGTATGTGCTGTATCACCTGAACGAGGCGCTGACTTTCAAAGGCGGCGTTGGCAAAGGCTTCAAGGCGCCGACTTTGAAGCAGCTGTCTCCCGAATATGAGTCTTATGCCGCCATGGGCGGGCGCGGCATTATTCGGGGCAATCCTGATCTGCGGCCGGAAACGGATGTGTCTTTCGAGGCAGGCCTGGAGTATGACGGTGGTGGCTGGCAGGCCAACGCCATGTTGTTTCAGAACGAAGTGAAAAACCTGATCGAGACTCAGCGCGCGGAGCGCTGCGATGTCAAAGGGCGCGTTTGCTTGTACTACCAGAATGTGGCCAGGGCGCGTATCCGGGGGCTGGAACTGGGCGGCGGCATGGATCTGCCGTGGCAACTGCGCCTGGATACGAACTATATGTGGCTGGATCCCAAAAACCGCGAAACGGGTGAGATCCTGGCAGACCGGCCGCGCCATAGCGGGGCGGCGACGCTGGCCTGGATGCCGTTGCCGGACTGGACAGCCAAGTTGCGGGCCGAGGTGGTGGGCAGGCAATACAGCACGGGCAGCAGCACGCGTACCGAGCGCCCGGGCTATGCCTTGTGGTCTGTCTATGCGGATTATGCCGTTAACCGTTATCTGACCGTGCAGGCCGGTGTGGAAAACCTGGGTGACCGCAGGCTGGCAGCGGAAGATGCCGCCAGCTATTCGCTGGCCGATGAAGGCCGGCGCTATTACCTGGGCATGAACGCGAGGTTCTGACGCCATGATGGATGCGGAGAAAACAGGGTTTTCCTTCTGCCGCCGCGCGCGGGTGTTTTTGCGTGGCGGCTTGGTGGGTGGCTTGATGGGTGGTTTGGTGGTCGGCTTGTTGTTTGCCGCCACGATGATGGGGCCAGCCGCCCTGGCGGCCTCGCCGTCCGTGGAAGCTGGGGCGAATAACGTGCAGGCGGTGCAGGGCGAAGCGCAAGCGCCGCTACCTGTGTTGCGCGTATTCACGAATAGTTTCGTGCCCAAGGGAAAGTTCGAACGTTTGCAAGGGCTGGCTGAGGCCGCAGGCATGCAGCTGGAGCATGTGAATGTGGCGCACGCGCCAGGCATGGCCGGGGCCTGGCTGAACGGGGCGGCGCTGGCCGTGCTGGATACGCCGCGGCCAGCGGACCGCACGCAGGTGGAGGCCGCGCTGGGAGCGGCGTTGCGCCAGCCGGACAGCCATTGGCTGGCCGTGGGGGGCGGGGCGCCCGCGCAGGCAGGGCTGGATGCCGTGGTAGCGCGCCGTTTGGCGGCCTACTACGAGGCTGGCGGAACACGCAATTTCCAGTTGTTTTTCCGTTATGCCCAGGCGGCTTTGAGCGGCGGGGACCTGGCCTTGTTTCCTGATCCGGAACCCTTGCCTGCCTCCGGTTTCTATCACCCGGCATCGACACGAATTTTTCCGGCATTGTCGGATTATCTGGCCTGGGGGCAAACGCGCTGGCAGGCAGGCAGCGGCGTGGTGGCTTTTCTGACCCATGCCGGCGCGCTGGGGGATTTACAGACTGATGACCTGGATGTGCTGGTCAGCAAAGCCGAGGCCGCTGGCTTGATACCCGTCGTATTCTGGTTCGATGCCCAGCATCAGACGCTGCCGGAGCTGCTGGGGCAGGGGCAGGTCGATGCGCTGGTCAATCTGGGGCACTTGCAGGATGGCAAGGCACGTAGCGCGGACTTTCTCGCCTTGGATATTCCTGTGCTGCAAACTGCCACATTCCGCCAGGAACCTGGGGAACCCGACTGGGAGCATGCCGTTAGCGGCATGCCGCCGCGCACGCTGGCGATTTTTCTGGCAGGGCCGGAAGGCTGGGGCATGATGGATCCGATCGTTCTGCGCCAATCGGTGCAGGGGGCACAGCAATTGCTGCCCGAGCAGGCGGATGCCTTGATCGGCAAGTTGCAGGGATTAGTGGCTTTGCGTCAGGTGGCGGCGGCAGATAAAAAGCTGGCCTTGCTGTTTTGGAATTATCCGCAAGGCGAGAAAAACCTGGCGGCTTCGCATTTGAATCTGCCGCGCAGCATCGTATCTTTGGCGCATGGGCTGGCCGAGCACGGATACCGTGTGACAGTGCCAGAGGAGATCGAACTGATCCGGCAGGCGCAGGAAATGCTGGCAGCCTTGTATAGACAGGAAGCGCTGGAGACATTGTTGCAGCATGACTTGGCAGATGTCTATCCGGTGCAGGCGTACCGGCAATGGCTGCGCCGCCTGCCTGCCGCGCAGCGCCAGGCATTGGCGCATTGGGGCGATCCTGGCAAGCATTGGGCGGTACGCGAGATTGGCGGCGAAGCTGTGTTCGTGATTCCGCGCTTGCAGCTGGGCCATCTGACGGTGCTGCCGCAGATGCCGCGCGCGGCGGAGATGGGGCAGCATTATCACGATACGGCCAGCGCGCCGGATCACCTGTATCTGGCCGCCTATCTGTATCTGCGCCAGAAGCTGGGTGTGCATGCCCTGATCCATATGGGAACACACGGGACGCAGGAGTGGCTGCCAGGCAAGGACAGAGGCCTGGCCGCGACCGATTTTCCTTTTCTTGCGGTCGGGGATGTGCCGGTGTTTTACCCCTATCTTCAGGATAACGTTGGCGAGGCCATGCAGGCCAAGCGCCGTGGCCGTGCTGTCACGATCAGTCATCAGACGCCGCCTTTTGCGCCCGCCGGGCTGTATGACACGCTGGCAGATCTGCACCAATTGATTCACGAATACCAGCAGCTCGATGAGGGGGCTGCGCAGTCGGTGGCCCGTGACAGGATACTGGCGGCGGCACAGGCCAACCACATGCTGGCGGATCTGGGCTGGGAAACTGAGGATGCGCGTTTGCGCTTTGAGGATTTCGTGCAGGCGCTGCATGATCATTTGCATGAACTGGCGCGCGCCGCCATGCCGCTGGGTCTGCATACCTTTGGCGAACCGGCGGCGCCCGAGCACAGGCTGATGACGGTCATGCAGCAGTTGGGAGAGCCTTTTTATCAAGCGGCGGGGATGACGGATGATGAATGGCTGACGCAAGGCCATGCGGCGGCCCAATGGATGCCCGGCACGGCACCGGAGGCGCTCCAGGCGCAGGCTGCTCTGGATGCCGGCGCTGCCGGGCAGGAGCCGCCGCTGGCAGCTGGGGCGGATTCGGCGGCAACCTTGCAGCAATCCCGGCCTTACCGGCTGTTGCAGACTTCTTTGCGTTCAGCTGCCGATGGGCAGGCGGACGCGCAGGACGGCGAAACCATGACAATGGCATCGCTGAGCCCGGCACTGCGTGCGCAGATGGAACGGGCGCGGCAACTGGATGCCGGCCTGGCGGATACTCAGGAAATCGAAGCTTTGCTGGCCGGTCTGGCTGGCCGTTTTGTGCTGCCGGGGGCTGGCGGCGACCCGCTGCGTAACCCGGATATCGCCAGCGGCCGCAATCTGTATGCCTTCGAGGCGGATCGCATTCCCAGCCCGGCGGCTTACGAAGCGGGGCAGGCGGCCTATGCGCAATTGCTGCAAGCCTATGCCGACAGCCATGATGGCGCAGTGCCGCGCAAGCTGGCGTTCAGTTTATGGTCGTCAGAGGCGATTCGTCATCTCGGCGTGACGGAGGCCCAGGTATTGCATGCGCTGGGTTTGCGGCCCGTCTGGGGGCGCGGCGGCAGGGTGGAAGCCCTGGAAATTATTCCGGCCAGTGAATTGGGCCGTCCGCGAGTGGATGTGGTGGTTCAGGTGACGGGCGTTTACCGGGACCAGTTTGACGGATTCATGCGGCTGCTGGCCGAGGCCATAGAGCGGCTGGCGCAGCTGGAAGAGCCTGACAATGCGGTGGCCGCCAACACGCTTCTGGCCGAGCGGATGCTGCGTGATGCCGGAATTGCGCCAGCCGAGGCGCAGCAAGGGGCGCGTCAGCGTATTTTCGGCAATGCGCCGGGCGCCTACGGGACAGGCGTGCCGCATTTGACCCTGCAGGCAGACGCCTGGGAGGACGAAGCGGCATTGTCCGCGCAGTTTCTCAATAGCAGCCAGTACGCCTATGGCGCAACGGCATGGGGCGAGAACCGCAGCGGCAAAAAAGTGCTGGAAACCCAGCTGTCGGGGGTGCAGGCGGTAGTGATGTCGCGTTCCTCGCATTTGCATGGCGTGTTATCCACGGATCATCCTTTTGAGTTTATGGGAGGTTTGTCTGCTGCCATCCGCCACCTGGATGGCAGCGCGCCCGCCTTGCTGGTATCCGATCTGCGTCAAGGCCAGCCGCGCACCACCAGCTTGCAGCGTTTTCTCTCGGATGAAATGCGGGTGCGTTATCTCAATCCGGCCTGGATCCAGGGCATGCAGGCAGAGGGCTATGCGGGCACCTTATCCGTGCTGGAGGCCACCAATAATCTGTACGGCTGGCAGGCCATGGATGCCTCCACCGTGCGGGCAGATCAATGGCAGGCCATGTTCGATACCTACGTGGCAGATACCCGGGAACTGGGCATGCAGGCCTGGTTCGAGCGTGATAACCCCCATGCTCAGGGACAGATGCTGGAACGCATGGCCGAAGCGGTCCGCAGGGGGTACTGGGATGCGCCGCCGGAGACGCGCCAAAAAATGGCGCAGCGCTGGCAGGAGTTGCAACGCGATTTCCAGGTAAAGGCAGGCGCTGCCGTGACGCGGGCCTATCTGGATGCCATGGTGGCCGGGTATGGCTTGCAGAATGGGGCGGCAGCACCGGATGCGATGACAGCGCCGCCTGCCTCGCAGGCGGACGCGCCTGAGGCACCGGAAGGATTCGAGGCGCCTGCGCAGCCGGCGCACGATGCGCCAGCCAGCAGCCGGCCACTGGAAAACGTGGCCGGGCAGGAGCTGCTGCGGCACCAGGATGATGCGCCGGGGGAGGACGATCCCTGGCGGCATATTGGCCTGGCCCTGCTGCTAGTGCTTTTGCTGGCGGCCGGTGCTGGCCAATATTGGCGAGGCAATCAACGGGCGGTTCTCTTGGCAGGCAGCGGCTTGGCCCCCGGCTCAAAACCGGTATTTTCAGGAAAGACAAAAGGAAGCGGAAGCAAATGATAGGTGCGCATAGCCTGGAAACAGGCCTGTATGAACTCTCCCGGATTCTGTTATGGCCGGTACTGGTATTGATTCTTGCCGCGCTGGCTTATGCCTTGTATGCATTGGGTGGTTTTGGTGCCGAATGCCTGGCCCGCTGGCGCGGCAGGCATCAGTCCTTGCTGCGCGGCCTGTGGCTGGCGCAGCAAGGGCACTGGGCGGCAGATGATATGGAACTGTGGATCATGAAACGCCTGGAGTGGCTGCGCATGGTGTCGCGTGTGGCGCCTATGCTGGGGCTGATCGCTACCATGATCCCCATGGGGCCGGCTTTGCTGGCCTTGGGCAAGGGCGACACGGCAGCGGTAGGACAGAATATGGTGGTGTCTTTTGCCGCTGTGATCCTGGCGCTGGCTGGCGCCAGCATTGCTTTTTTTGTGCTGACAGTACGCCGCCGCTGGCTGTTGGAAGAGCTGCGTGCCATCGAGAAAGGCCAGGCTCAGAATGCGGGTCATGGCATTGCCGCTGCGGCGGTGATGGCCGTGCGCAAGGAGCGGTGAATGCGTTTTCTGGAATCCGATGAGGCTGACGACCCGATTCTGTCGGTCGTGAATTTGATAGACCTGTTTCTGGTGGTGATCGGTGTGCTGATGGTGGTGATTGCCAGCAATCCGCTCAACCCTTATGCCCATGACAAGGTCGTGGTCGTTGAAAATCCGGGAGAGGCCGATATGCGCATCACCATCAAGAACGGCCAGGAGCTGCAGCATTATGAGTCCTCAGGCCAAATGGGGGAGGGGCAGGGGATGCGCGCCGGTACCACCTATCGGCTGGAGGATGGGCGCATGATCTATGTGCCGGAAGACTGAGGGAGCCGGTGCGGCGGGCGGCGGGATAGAAAAAGGTTGAGAAATATCTCAAAATCGGCGATGCTTATGTCTGATATGATAATGATTATCATAAGTCTTGGCGCTATGGCGGCTGCCCAGAGCATGGTCAGCTAGTTCAGAAGCGTATGCCGGCAATTGCAGGTTTTCTGCCGCTCCATCCATTTTTTTCGTGGCGGTACTGGCGTATCGTGGGCACCAGATGAACAACGTCGTGGAAGAATTGCTGGCCTGCTACAACAAATTGTGCAGGCACCTGACGCGCGAGCTGAGGGATCCGCATACGGCTGATGACATTGCGCAGCATAGTTTCGAGAAAGTCTATGCCAAGATGATGCGTGAGGGGGCGGCGGCTATCGAGTCGCCGCAGGCGCTGTTGTTTCACACGGCGCATAACATCGTCATTGATTTCATCCGGCAACGCAAACATCAACAGGATTATCTGGAAGCCAGCCTGGCTGCGGCGGAAGCGCAGCCTTGCCACGCGCCTTCCGCGGAGACCGTCGTCATGTATCGCCAGCTGATGGAAAAAGTCGTTGCCAAGCTGGAAGATCTGCCCGGGCGCCGCCGGGACGTCTATATCCTGTTCCGTGTCTATGGCTATTCACGTACGGAAATCGCGCAGCGGCTGGCCATTACCGAAGCGGCGGTGGCCAAGCACGTTGTGCGGGCGACACTGGATTGCGCGACAGCCTTGGCCGATTTGCGGGATCTGGCCGGACCGGAATGCTAGGCGCCCAATGTTGACGATGCTGCCGCAGCTTGCTCCGTCCTGTTGCCGTTTCTGTGGCCGTTTCCGTGGCCGTGACGGCTGTCTGCATGGCTGTTGCGGCACGCGCTTGTCCGGGCAAGGTCAGGCATGAGTCTGACGAATCCCCGCCCGGTGGCACCGTCCGAGCGCATGATCACGCATGCCTTGCGCTTGATTGCGACCGTCGCTGTTGCACCCGATGATGAAGCCCAGATGGCTCAACAGGAACTGGAACGGTGGGTGCTGCGCTCGGAAAGGCACGCCATGGCGCATGCCGAGGCATTGCGGCGCTGGAATATGCTGGGCCGTCTCGGTACTGATTTGCGGGATCAGTTCGCGGAACCGGCGCCGCGCCGTACTATCCCTGCGGGTTTGATGTTCGCCGCGGTATCAGAGCAGCCCGGACGCCGGAAATTTCTGGCGCTGGCGGCGGCAGGGCTGCTGGGCGGAGCGGCCACCTGGGCCTGGCAGCGTTCCCAACGGGAATTCAGCCGCCGTTACCGGTCCCGTATTGCGGAAACGTTGGCGCTGGAATTGCCCGATGGCAGCCAGTTGCACCTGGATGCGGACAGTGAAGTGCTGGCGGAGCTGTACCCCGGCAAACGTGAAGTTGCCTTGCAGCGGGGGCGGGTCCGCTTTGATGTGATGCCGGATGCGCAGCGGCCTTTTGTTGTGCCTTTGCGCATAGGCGAGGTTGAGGTCGTCGGTACGGTATTCACTATCTCCGACCGGGGGGAAAGCGTGCAGATCAGCGTCTCACAAGGGCATGTGCGCTGGCGGCCGGAGGGATGGCGGAAAAGTCAGAAGGTGGATTTGTACGCGGGCGATCAATTGACGGTCCATCCCGACCAATCCCCCCGCGTGGTTCGTGGCACGGTGATGCCTGGCGGGGCGGCGGATAGCTGGCGCGATGGCTGGCTGGTTTTTGACAATACGCCCTTGCAGGAAGCCCTGCCGGCGCTGAATGCGTATTTATCCCGGCCTTTGAAAAGCGCAGACCCGCGCGTAGGGAAATTGCGGCTGACCGCGCGTTTGCGCGCGGATGACCCACAAGCCTTGCTGGCGGCGTTACCCTTGATTCTGCCGGTGCGGCTTGAGCCGGATGTTGCGCGCAACGCCGTGCTGCTGCGTTTGCGCTAAGCGCAAGATGATGGCAGGCCGGAGGCGCTTAGCGATTACGCTTAGCTATTAAAGACTGCTTGCGGGGAATCTGCCTGGATAACGGATAACAGCCAATGCCGCAATTGTTCTGCCGATGCCTGTTCCAGGCGCTGCTGCAATTCCGCAGGCAGGCGGCCAAAGCGTTGATGCAGCAGGGCGGCAAGCGTTTGAGATAGGCCTTGTTCTAGCCCTTGCTCCAGTCCTTGTTCAATCCCTTGCTCCAGGCCCCTGCGCAGCCAGACACGTTCAACGCTTGAGATATATGCCACTTTTTGCTCCTGTTCCAGTTGTTCCAGGGTGAGGGTGAAAGCCTGGTCCTGTTCGGTAGGCAGCCGCAGAGCATGGTCGATGAACAGGAATAATTGCCGTATATCGGTTTCCGTATAGTCCAGCTGATAAAGCTGGCGTACCAGCTGGATTTTTTCATGCAGTTTTCTGCGGGCAGAAAGGGGGCGCGCGGCGGCCTGCAGTTCTGCCAGAATAATCATGGCAAAAGGATTGCGCCGGGCTTGTTCCTGCAACCCCTTTTCCTGCCCGGCCCAGTCCTGTAAATGTATCACCGGGGCGGTGTAGCGGAGGGTCAGAAAATTGCCGGTCAATGGGGCATAACTGTGTTCCAAACGACAGATTTTTCTTGAATTCTTGCTCTTGGTGACAATGGCAAACTGCACAATGTCATGCCTGGGGTAATGCGCGGCCAGCCTGCTGTAGTAGCGGAACATGCGTGCCGGAAAATCCTGGTCCAGGCGGGCCTGGACTTCCGTGTGCATCAATAGCAGCAGAGGGCCATCGCGGGTCTGCAGTTGCGCGAGTTTGTCCACATAGAGCCGGTCACGGTGAAGGCTACCGCCGATACGGCGCAATTCCTTGTCCAGAAATACCGGTGCGATACGCCAGTCGATCAAGGCATGGAAATCAGGCCAGAACAGGGCCGTGCAGGGTTGCAGCCAGGTTTCCAAGGCATCTTTCCAGTGACCATCCGAATCCGTGCGCGATGGCTTTTCCGGAATCAGGGCTGAAGCTGCCAGCGGGCTGCCAGGATAAGGCGCGGACCGTATCCGCGTGGCGCCGCGTATAGTGCCGGATTGGCCGCTGCGGCAAGAGCGGGCAGGACAGCGCATGCGCTGCGGGGAGGGGGCGGGCAACATCATGATAAACAGGCGGGTTGGCGATAAACACAGCATGCGCGGCCTGGCGGTTCCTGCCAAGGCCAGGCGTGCTGAAAATGTCGCGCCTCAGGCCGCCTAGGCGCAAGTGCATGGCTGATCCACGGCATGCACTTGCGCGGTCTTGGCAACTAGGGGTTCAGCGTTTCCGGGAATGGCCGGCTGAATGATGGGCCGCTTTGCTGCCCGTTTTTCGGCTGGCCATCAGCGCAAGCAGCGCCAGTCCCAGAGGCCAGCCTAGCGGCCCGCCGCCGGAGCCGCCCCCCTCATCGTTATCGTCACTGGGGCCAGGCTTTTCTTCCTGCGCGTCGCCAACCTGCAAGGTCACGGCATCACCAAAGACACGGCCTTGGGCGTCGCGGCAGTCCAGCTCGTAGGTGTAGCGGCCATTCTGTGCCGGTTGCAACTGCAGTTTGCCTGATACCCCCTGGGCGCCGGTAAAGCTACCGTCGCTGCTGCGGGCCTGGCAACTTAGGCTGTTTGTGCTCCAGCTTAGCTCGGCGCGTTGTCCGGCCTGAATGCTGGCCGGGTTCAGCGTCAGCATGGCCGGAATCGTGAGATCCAGGGCAAAGAAGGAGCCGCCGCCGCGTTCACTGCCGGGTGTGTAGCGGCTGGGGTCGATATCGTCGCCGCCGCCCGAGCGTGCGTAGCCCCCCCAGCGGTTGGCGCCCAGCAGGGTATGGATATGCCTGCCGTCCGCCTGGGTCGTGACGGGGCCGCTGCTCAGGCCTATTGGGTGCGTGCCTGCCAGAATGGCCATGCGGTGCACGATTTCGAAACTGGCCCCATCTTCTTCTGTCGTGGTGTGGCCGGGTTTGACCCGGAAGATGGTGCCGTAGTCTTTCACTGAGCCTAGTTCGCCGGTTTCCGTATTCCTGGCATTGGCCACGCGATTGGCCGCCGTCCCGTAGAGCCAGCCATCCTTGGCTAGAACCATGGGGCCGTAGGGGCGGAAGGTGTTGGTGTTCAGGTCGCCCGTGATGCTGCCATCGGACGCAGCGGTATTGAACACATGGACATGTTCAATTGTTCCGCCAGGGCCCTCGGCTTTGTTGTAGCGCCAAAGCACTTTATCTGTCGTGCCGTACAGATAGCTGCCGACTTCGACCATGCCATTAGGGGCAGGTGTTGCTAATCCGCTGGATTCGAATACTGTCTGGCCATCACGGGCGCGCGCCAGGCTTTGCAGGAAAGTGATGGGCGGCGCATCGGTGCCGTTCAGTTCCGAGGTGCGAACCGCCAGGATGGCAGCGCCAGCGGAATCATCCATGGGGATGCTGGCGTTGGGGTAAGTGCCTACCCATTTTGTTGCTGAGTTAACGGTTTCAGAGTTGAAGGCAGTATAAGTGTTGCCCCCGCCCACCAGCACATAAAGCGTCCCGCCATGGTCTGAGCTGTGAATGACAGCGTGGGTATTGCTGCCGTTGGGCCAGTATTCGTAGGTAACGACTGGCTCAGAGCTATCTGGATAGCGATAGTAGAGAGTGTCGTTTACACGAAGGCCACTCTGATCTCGGCATTGCATTGTGTTGTTGAAGGCTCGGTATGTGCAGGTAATACCGGGAGGAATGGGGTTGATTTGTATTGGTAAGGCAGGACCAGTTGAAGAATCGGGAACGGTTGGTTTATCCGTCGAGCGTTTCGGTTGGAACACAATGCTGAGGTCATTGGTATTGCTGAAATAGTAGAGTCCGGAATTCCAAGCTGGAATATATAAATTTCCCTGCGGATCCTCTGTCCAGGTGGTGCCAAACGCCCCAAGTTCCAATCCCCCCACTTGATAATGGGGCGAGAACTCCAGCGCATTATCGACTTCCAGTACGTCAGGGGCGGGTTGCCCGGGTGTCCACTTCAGGATGGCGCTGCGTTGTTCTGGCCGGCTCCATTCCAGCTGATTGTCCAGCGGCCGCTGATAGGGCCGCCAGCCATAAATCGTACCTGTCGCAGGGCTGACATACTCCAGCATGGCGCCGCGGCCGAGATCCTGGCCCTGGATATCGCTGGCATCAAGGGTCTGAAAGGCGGCTGCAGGCGCTGCCGTGCCGACGAAGAGACGCCCCCAGCGCTGCAAAAAGGCCTTGCCTTCCTTGCCGCCGTTGATCACGCTGCCATACAGCTTGCCCTGGCTGTAGAGCAGCATCCCAGGCTGAGTGCCCGGCAGTTGCGCTGTATTGAGAATGCCTAATGTGCGGTAACTTGGTGCTGCGCTGGAGGCGGCCTGCGCTGGCACCAGTGCGGCTTGCAGGCCGGCCCACAGAATCAGCGGCGTCAGCAGCGTGTGGGCTATCTGCTGGCGTGGCGCTGGCGCAGCGGTTTGGATGGGGAAATAGGAGCAGGTCTTCATGACGGTCAGAATTGTTTTTCGAATTTCAGGGAGACTTCGTTCTGGTGGTAGTCGAGCATCCAGTCTATGGAGCTGCGCAGGCGGGTGTGCTTGAAACTCAGGACAGGGGTGAAGCCGGCCAGCGCCAGGGCATCGGCCTTGAGCGTGGCCATATAAATGCGTTCCTTGTCGTAGTGCTCTGCACTCAGGAACGGTCCATCGAAGCGCCGGTTGCGCTGCATGCCCATGAGTGTGGCGCTGAAGCTGTTGCCGAATTGCTGGTACAGGCCCAGGCGCGCGCCTTTCTGGCGGTAGCTGTCAGTCGGGCTGTTGTCGGTTTTGAAGCGGGTAAAGTCCACGCCGCCGAATAGCAAAGTATTGGGGGTGAAGGAGTAATAGCCTTGCAGGCCGACATATGCCTGGCGGCCGTCCATGCGCTGGGCGATGTTCTGATCGGTGTAACGGCGCAGCTTGTGTTCGGCCTGCAGGCTCAGGTTGGCTCTGGGCAGGAAATTGTGCCCCCATTCGCCGCGCAGGCCATAGACGCGGTAATCGGTGCTGGCATCCTGGCGGTGCAGTTCGCCCACGAGCAGGCCGGCCAGCGTGTCGCGCGCGCTCTGGTAGGCGTAGCCCGTATGGATGGAAACGTGGTCGTCCGAATATTCCCGGTAGTTGCTGTAGTGCTGGCCATAGGCACTGCTGCGGAACGTCAGGTAATGGTGGCTGCGCAGTTGCCAGTTCTTGTTGGCGCTGAATTCGTAGGCAGGGCCTCGGGCGCGGATGGGTTTGGGAAGACGAGTGATGATTAGAAAAACGGGCGGATCCCCTTTAGGGTTGGGCATTAACTGGAAGATTTCATTGCCATTGCTTTGATTGATATTGTTGTTGTCCACCATACCCAGCGAGATATAGCCGTTCCAGGCCTGGCGCAGGTCCAGCGCATTCAGATAGGCGGTGATGCGCTGTGAGAGTCCGGCGGGCAGCGGCGTGGCCTGCAGGCTGGAAAAGAACTGGTGTGACTCACGGTCTTCTTTGTCCAGGAACAGCAACTGCGCCAGATCCAGCTGGGCGCGGATGAAGCCGGGGTCCGTCTGCAGCGCGCTACGGTAGCGTTCCTTGGCAGCGGCGAAGCGGCCGTCGGCCTGCAACAGGCTGGCTTCGATAAATGCCGCCATGGCGGGTTTGTGTTCGGGCAGGCCAAGATAGAATTTTTGCAGCGTGCGCACGTCATCCCAGCGCTGCAGGTTGATGCTGATGAACAGCGCCCGGCCAAGGTCTTGTTCGCTATAACCCAGGCGCAGGATCTGGCCGTTGTATTCCAGGCTTAACCCGTTGACTTCCGGTTTCAGCGTGAAGGATTCAGCCGTGTCGGCCGCCGGCAGGATGGCCTGTTCACGTTGCTGTGTCAGCGCACGCGCCTTGTCGAAGATCAGGCGCTGGTCATCTTCGATATTGGCGCTGACGGGTTGGGCATTTGCCAGCGGTAGAAACGCGCAGAAAAATAGAGTCAGGCCAGACAACAGATGCAACATCTGGTGGCGCTGGGGCCGTTCAAGGCTGGGCAAGTTGAGAGGGGCTGTACGGGCCAAGGCAGTATCTGTTCACGAATCGGACTGAACACAAAGGCACGGGCTGCCTGTCAGGCAGGCCCGTGCACATGACTACTCCGGTTTTGACCGGTTAGCGCATTACTCGAACTTCGCGCTGCCGCTGGCGCCACCGAACGCGGTGTTCAGCGCGTCATTTCCAGCGAAGACAGCGTAGCCAGCCAGGATCTGGGCGGCATCGCCGTAGAAGTGGCCGGCAGTGGCGCCGACGTAATTGGTAGTGCCTTGCGTGCCATCGACATAGCCGCCAAATGCCGTGCCGAATTCGCCCGTGGATTTATGAATGCCAACATCAGTGAACTCGATCACTTTGTTATTGGAAGCGTTGCTGATGCTGCCGTTGAGGACGGCAGTCGTGAAGTTGGCGCTCAGCGAGCCAATCAGGAAGGAATCGGTCTGTGTGCCTGCTCCATTGACGTAGTTGCTGATGCCGCGCACGTCGTAGACGACCGTGCCGTTTTTGGCGGAAATATCGCCGCTGCCTTGCATGCCGGTGTAGAACTGGGCGCGGTCCCACGTGGTGGGCTGGTAGATGGCCGGGTCATAGACCCACGAGCCGAAGTAAACCTCGTTCTCGTAGTAGCCTTGCGCGCTCTTGGTGCCATCGACGATGCGGCCAATGGACCAATACGGCGAGCCGTTCGGCATTTTCTTGAGCTTGAAGTTGCCTTGGGCGGCCGTGCTGATCGACGAGCCAGTGTCGTAGAACATCTTGATGCCGACGCCCATCAGACCAGGAACTTTGTCTATTCCTGAATGGCCGGTACCCGTGTAGTCAACGGGACCGGTCAGCGTACCGTCGATGGAGTCTCCGCCTTGTACGTTGTAAGGATTGGATTGGGCAGAGGCACCAGCACCTGCGCAAACGAGAACGATAGCAGCGAAGATAACGGACTTTTTCATGCTGTTCACCTTAAAAGTGAGTGTGGGAAACTGGCGTTGGCCAGGTACAGCAGGCAGCGTGTGTCATGGTGCGGCTCCATTCGAAAATTCAGCGTGAACAAGGTGCAGGTCTGTCGTCGGCAGCGTTTCTTCCGTGTTTGGATGAAACGCTGCATGGGGTAGCGTGTGGCCTGGTGTCTTGGTCAAGGCGTCTTAAAAACTGGGTGCGTTTTTCATTGGCATGTCCCTTCAGAATTTCATCGTGGCGCTGAGCCTGACAGCGCGCCCAGGCGCGGGCATCATGGTGCGTGTCAGCGGGTCCAGGTAGTAGCGGTCGCTCAGGTTGGTGCCGACCAGTTCCATGGCGTAGTGATCGTTGAAGCGGTAGCGCACATAGGCGTCGAAGACGGCTACCGGGTGCCACTGGATAGGGCGGTTGCCTGCTGAGACTTCCGGCCAGCGCGCGCCTTCGATATTGGCAAACTCGGCTTCCTGGGTCTGGTTGCGGCTGCTGTGGTAGGTCAGGCGGCCGCCGATTTCCAGGTCATCATTGAACCAGCGTGTGCCCAGGTCGGTGGTGATGGAGTAGCGCGGCCCGACCATGCTGCGCAGGAAACCGGTAGGGAAACCGCCTTCTATGCATTCGGGAATACGGCCATAGAGCGGGTCCAGCGCCAGGGCTTCGCCTTTGTCGCAGACCTCCTGGCTGAGGTTGTAGTTGCCGCCAACATTGAAGAACCAGCGGCCGGTGTCCAGGCGCCCTTGCAGTTCCAGGCCCGAGGTTTTCATCTTGTCGAATTGCCAGAACAGGTTGTCGTCGATGCGGTCGATGATGTTCTTGACGGTGGTGTGGTAATAGGAAAAGCGGATGTCCGCATGCCGTGCCGATGGCAGGTAAGACGTCAGATTGTGGGCATAGCCGACTTCGATGTTGGTGGCGCGCTCAGGCTTGAAACTGTTGACGAAGGGCGCTCCAATGTCTGCTGCAGATTTGGAAAAACCGGAAGTGTCTTCAAAAATGCTGGGCATGCGCACGCTTTGCGCGTAACGGCTGTAGATGCGGCTGTTCTCGGTCAGACGGGCGCTGACGGAAAAGACCGGTGCCCAGGCATGGCGTTTTTTATTCTTCTCTATTAGCGCTTTCAGCTCTTCCGGGTTGGTCAAGCGTACCGATTTTCTTGCGTGACGGAATGCAGCGGTTTGTCGCTGCAACTGTTTAACAGTAATCGGTGCGGCGTCTGGATTCAGCGGGTCGGCGTAGTACTCTATGGTGCCGTTATCCGGGTCGTAAGTGCCATTGGTAAAAGGGTTTTCTTCTGCAAGGAATTTATATTCTTCCGTATTGCGCTTCCACTCGATAGGAACATGGGCTACCCAGATTTCCTGGCCGCTGACAGGATCTACGACTTTACTGGTTTGGTAGGCATTACCCTGGGTGGAAAATTGGTTTTCCCCGTCGGGGTATTGAGTTAGCAGTGCTTGCCTGAGTTTTGCGCTTGCCTCGGTTGCAATGGCAATATTGCCTTCAGCACGCGCTTTTTCCTCTAGGGCTTTCAGCGTGCTCATTTCCTGATTCAAAGGGACAAGCCAGGAGGAAAACAGGCCGGTGCTGTAGGTCTTGAATTCCCCAACGCCTGTCCAGCTCTGATTTGCCAGCATGTTGTCCACTTCAAAATCGGTAGAGGCATAGCTCACATACCGGGCGCCCGCATTGACGTCCAGCCAGGACAGCGGCTGCCAGCTGAAGTTGAAACCGAACTTGGATTCACGGCGTTTGCCGTCGCGCGGGCGGGCCTCGAATTCACCGCCATGGGTGTAGTAGTTGTAGTGGGGGTCGGGCTTGAGCCGTTCATGCTGGAAATCGGCGCTCAGCAGCAGGCTAAGGTTGTCGCGCAGGTTGATGTTGTTGTCCAGGCGGATACCGATGCGGTTCTCGGTAGAGCGCATCTTGGACTTATTGACGAGGCGGCCGTCGATATCCGGGTCGGGCGCAACGGGTGTGGCAGGGCAGCTCGGGCTGTTTTCGCCGTTATATTCCACGCAGCGCTGATAGACATTCCAGGCACCATCCTGTTCATAGGGCTCCACCGCATAGCCGCCAGAACTGTTCGTATCCGATTTGGTGCGTGTCGCCCAAACCTGGGCTTTCAGGTCTATCCAGCGGTTGTTGTCGGGGTTCCAGGCATAGTCCAGGCTGAAGGCCTGCTGGTCCACTTCCGCCAGCGGCCACTGCGGCAGGCCGCCGTCTTTTTCCAGTTCCGCCCAGTTCAGGCGCGAGGGCATGATTTCGCCGTTTTCGATGATGGTCTTGCGATAGCTGAGGCCCAGACGCTGTTCCTGTGGCATCAGCAGATTGGCTTTCAGCAGGAAAGAGGTGGTGTCCATCGAGGTGTTCATGACCTCGGTGCCCGGCAGCGCCACGCGCGCAATGAAGGGGGCGAAGGGGCTGCGCCAGGGGTTCAAGGAGTTACTGGTGTTGGGGGCGGCATCCATGTATTTGTCCGCGCCCTTGGTGCCCGAGTAATAGTTGCCGCGCCGGCGCACGGCCGTGGCGGCCAGGACTTCGTATTTTTCGCCCTGCCAGGCCAGCGCCAGCCGGGCGGCGGCATCTTCCATGTTGAAGCCGCTGCGGCCGCTGCGTTTGGCGTCGCTGGTCAGGTTGGTCCATTTCCAGCTGGAAGCGAAAGTTTCCCAGTTGCGGTGCGCGCCGGGGATATCCCGGTAGTCCGTGTTGTAGATGCTGTCATTGACGCGCGGCTTGGTGGCATTGTTGCCGGTTTCCAGCTTGAGCTCGGCGCCGAAGGATTGGTCATCCTTGATGATGTCGTCTGCGCGCAGCGTGGTGATGGCAATGCCGCCGCCTATGCCGCCATGCGGCATGTCACGGCTGAGCGTCGGGCCTTTTTCGATGGCGACGGAACTGATCAGCGCAGGGTCGATGTAGTTGCGGTTGTTGGCGCCGAAATAGCCGCGATAGACAGTGACGGCCTGTTCCGTGCCGTCCACGGCCACCGGCACGCGGCCCTGGCCCTGAATGTTGCGGATGTTCGGGTCCAGCGCCGCGCTATTGCGGGCCTCACCGCTGAAAACGCCAGGCGCGCCCTGGAAGATATCCGCCGGTGAGGTGGCGCGGTAGGTGTCCAGATAGGCGCGATCCAGATAGATATTGGTGATGTCTTTGTCATAGACATCCTGGTGGCCTTGTTCGTGGCGGTTGGCGCCGATGACGGTGACTTCTTCCAGGGTAGTGACGGCGTTGTGGCCTTGGGTGCTGGGTTTGATGATGGTGAGCGCGCCCGGCCCGCTGGCCATGGCTTGCAGGCCGCTGTCGGCCAGGGCGCGGCTGACGGCCTGTTGCGCGGTCATGGCGCCGCTGAGGGCGGGGGCTTGCAGGTCGGCCAGCATGTCTCCATTGGCGAAAATCTGGATGCCGCTGAGGCGTGATATTTCTGTCAGCGTGGCGGTCAGGGGCTGGGCAGGCAAGCTCAGTTCCAGCGTGCTGCTTATCGCCGTGCTGTCTTGCGCATGGGCGTGTTGCGGCAGGCCATAACTGCCCAATAGCGCGGCAATGGCAAGGGAAATCAGCGTATGGCGGAAAGCCGGGGCAGCAAAGGAAGCCCGAGCCGAAGAACGGCTTGCCGGCTGGCTGTATTTCCTGTGTGACATGTTTTTATTTTTTCCTGGCGTAAGCAGGGAGAGACGTCGAGGGGGTGACAACGTCAGTCCCGAAAATATCAAAAATAGAAGGCAGGGATAAAAATAGTAAAGAAAGTCATTCTCTTTTATTGCCCATCTATAGCAGGAGACGGGCAGCGATAAAAAATGGAGACACCTCAGAACGAATTGATTAATACTCGCCTTTGTTCTGAGGTGTGTCTGATTTTTCTAATGTATTGGGAGGGGAGAACAGGCCGGGAGAATCCAACGGCGCAAGGCCGTTTCCCGCTGGCTCTGCATCGGGGATGCCGGTCCTGGCATCGGGTTGATATGCATGCTCGGATGATTCTGGCCAGCGTGCCTCTGGCAATCTGAATAATCGCCGGGATCACGACCCGGCGAAGAAGATGCGGCGTGCCGGCGTTGCCGTGCGCAACCTGAAAGCGCGCTACGGTGCCAGCCGGGTTTTCCTGATCACCCAGAAAACCGAGAGCGGTGGGCCGGGCACAGGGGCGGAGGTTGCGCTCAGCCCAGCAGGGCCTGAACCCAGTCTTCCACCGGATCACCGCTGCCCAGCTTGGGCTGTATCAGCCCATCCATCATAAAGGTGGGGGAGACATGGATGCCATTCTGGCGGGCATATTTGGCATGCCATTTGATTTCGGCTTCCAGTTCCGGGAATTCGAAGGCCTCTGCCAGGGCCAGGCCGCTGTAGGTTTCGATACGGCGGATGATGTCGCGCGGCGTGGCATCCATGTTCGGTCCCTTGCAGTGGCCTTCGAATTCGAATTCCTCCCGATGTTCGCCGACAAGCTGCAGAACACGTTTGGCCTTGTCACGCCCGCCTTCGAGCAGGGAGGCGGCAAGAATGCAGCGGGTGATCACCCCTGAATACATATGCCAGGGCTGTGATTGCAGCCGCAGTTTCACGGTGACCCGGTCCGCGCCCGCCTGCGCCAGCAGGGCATCCATCTTGTTGAAAGCCCTCACCGAGAAAGGGCAGGTGGGTTCCAGGAACATTTCAAAAATCTTGTCACCGTTCCCCCAGAAGAGCGGGTCGGCTTTGCGTGCGGTTTGTGTCATGGATGGCTTTCCTTGCGGTTGAAACGTTGGCGGCCATCTTGCGACAGATCGGCCGGGCTGCCAAGCCGCCAGCGTGGTTTAGCCAGGCGGCAAGTATCTAGCCGGAAACCCTGAACAGGAAAACCCCGATTTCTTTTATGCATACGGAAAATAAAATGGCACACAGAAAACATATTTTGTATGCAAAATATAAAAACGGAGTACAGAAACATGGTTTGCACACGGGACAGGCAGCAGCAGTCTGCCGGACGGAGAACAGGGAGAGGCATATGAATCGGGTGCTGGATGTCTATTGCCGGGCGTTATCCGCCCTCTGTGCGCTGCTGATGGCAGCGATGGTGATCCTGGTGTTTGGCAACGTGGTCTTGCGCTATGCGTTCAGCACCGGCTGGCTGATTTCCGAGGAACTGTCGCGCTGGATGTTTGTGTGGATGGTGTTTATCGGCAGCATCGTGGCCTTGCGCGATAACGCCCACCTGGGCACCGATATGGTGGTGGTGCGCCTGCCGGCGGGCGCGCGCCGGGTCTGTATTGTCGTGGCGCAGCTCATCATGCTCTACATCAGCTGGCTGATGCTCTCGGGCAGCTGGAGCCAGGTGGAAATCAATGCCGGAACGGAAGCGCCGGTCAGTGGTTTGTCGCTGTCATTCCTGTATTTCTGCGGGGTGGTGTTTGCCGTCTCCACGCTGGTCATCCTGCTGTACGAGCTGTGGATGAATCTCAGCGGGCGGCGCGGCAACGGCGCCCTGATGGTGCAGGAATGCGCTGATATCGAACCCGCCAGATCTGCCGCCAGCCGCGATTGAGCGCGCTGCGTACCGAGTCCCGGAGAATCCTATGACTGTTTATATTTTTGTCGGTGCGCTGTTGGCGGGCATGGCCATCGGCATGCCTATTGCCTACGCGCTCTTGTTGTCCGGCGTTGCCCTGATGTGGCACCTGGACGTGTTTGATGCCCAGATTCTGGCGCAGAACGTCATCAATGGCGCCGATAGTTTTCCCTTGCTGGCAGTGCCGTTTTTCATGCTGGCCGGTGAAATCATGAATGTGGGCGGTTTGTCGCGCCGCATTGTGGCGCTGGCCATTGCGCTGGTGGGGCACATGCGCGGCGGCCTGGGGTTTGTGGCCATTCTTGCGGCATGTCTGATGGCGGCGCTGTCAGGGTCCGCAGTGGCCGATACCGCTGCGCTGGCGGCACTGCTGCTGCCTATGATGGTGAAGGCTGGCCATGACAAGGCCAAGGCTGGCGGCTTGATTGCCGCGGCGGGCATCATTGCGCCGGTCATCCCGCCGTCGATTGGTTTTGTCGTGTTTGGTGTGGCGGCCAATGTGTCTATCGGCAAGCTGTTTCTGGCGGGGATTGTGCCTGGCCTGCTGATGGGCGTGGCCATTGCGCTGGCCTGGTGGTTTGTCGCGTCGCGTGAGTCGGTGACTTTGCCGACGCCTGCCACCTTGCGCCAGAAACTGATCGCCTTCAAAGAGTCGCTCTGGGCGCTGGGTTTGCCGGTCATCGTGCTGTTCGGCCTGCGCTTTGGCATCTTCACACCCACTGAAGCAGCCGTGGTGGCGGCGGTCTATGCGCTGCTGGTGGCGACGCTCGTGTATCGGGAGCTGAATATCCGCCAGCTGTACGAGGTTTTCGTCTCGGCATCGCGTATCACGGCAGTGATCATGTTCCTGGTGGCGGCATCCATGGTCTCGGCCTGGCTCATCACGATTGCCGATATTCCGTCACAGGTGATCGGTCTCTTGCAACCGTTCATGGACAATCCGACCTTGCTGCTGGTAGTGATCATGCTGCTGGTGATGGTGGTCGGGACGGCAATGGATATGATGCCCACCGTATTGATCCTGACGCCCATCCTGATGCCTGTCATCAAGAGCGCTGGTATTGACCCTGTCTATTTCGGCGTGTTGTTCATCATGAACAATGCCATCGGCCTGATTACCCCGCCCGTGGGTTCTGTCCTGAATGTGGTGGCCGGCGTAGGAAAAATGCGCCTGGACGAGGTGGCCCGCGGGGTCCTGCCATTCATGCTTGCCCAGTTTGTCGTCATGTTCCTGCTGGTGCTGTTCCCGTCCATCGTGATGGTGCCGCTGAACTTCCTGACACGTTGAACCTTTTTTCCGATTGCTTCCTACCATGACAAGTAAACCGTCACCCAAGAACACCAGCCAGGATATTTTCGAGGCCGTCAGCACGCATCTCAATGAGTTGCGCGCCCAGATCACCGAGCCTGTGCGTGTGCGCGAAGAAGACCTGGCGAACAAGCTGGGCGTAAGCCGCACGCCAGTGCGTGAAGCGCTGATCCGGCTCGACAGTACCGGCCTGATCAGCCTGCGGCCGGGGCGCGGCGCCTTGCTGCAGCCAGTCAGCGACAAAGACTATATGGAATGGCTGCAATTGCGGGAGCAGCTGGAAGGCTTTGCCGCGCGCGAGGCGGCGCTGAATGCCTCCAAGCGCGATGTGATGGGCCTGCGTGCGCTGTTCGCGCCGTTTCTGGAGCCAGGCGCGGCGGAGGCTGAGCCAGAGCGCTATTCGCAAGCCAATGTGAGCTTCCATAAAGAAATTTTCAGGCTGGCCAATAACCATTTGCTGGAACGGGTATGGGCCTCATTCGGCCACCGCCAGACCAGTTACCGGCGCCGCACCATCGCCCGTTTGCACCGGGCGGAAGATTCCTTGCGCGAGCATCTGGAAATCATCCAGGCCATCGAGGATGGCGACGCGGAAAAGGCGGCGGCGCTGGCGCGTGCCCATGTGCGGGCATTGTTTATTGCAGTCGAACAGGAGGCCGAGCGCGAGCCGGAAGCGGAGCGCCGCGCGCTTTGAAATCAGGGCAGCCCCTGACCGGGGCGGCAGGCGGTGCTACCTGGCGGCGGGGAAGCTGTCAGGCAAGCCGTGGAAGGATGAGGCTGGTAGTGGATGGTCCGCGCCATGCAGGCGCTGGAAGAGCAAAATTTTTCAAGGGGTAGTGCGATGAAATTTCTTAACTTCCGGCAGGAAGGCAGCACGCATCTGGGAGCCATGCTGGGCGAGAGCCATGTCCTGGACCTGAGCGCAGTCTGGCCGGCAGAGCCGGTGCCGATGTCTGTCGAGGCCTTGATTCTGGCGGGGGATGTGGCGCTGGAGACAGCGCGGCAACTGTTGCAGCAATATCAGGGCAGGCAGGATGGCGCGGCGGTTCATTCTTATACGGCGCTGGAGATCCTGCCGCCGGCCGATCCGCAGGGGCGCAATATTTTCAATGTGGGCCGCAATTATCGCGAGCACATCATTGAAGGCAACCTGGCCAATGGACGGCCGGCTGATGCCTTTCCCGTTGCGATAGAGTTTTTCACCAAGCCGCGCACGGCGCTAGTCGCGCATGGCGGGCAGGTCTTGCGCCATGCCGGGCTGACCAACAGCCTGGACTATGAAGTGGAGCTGGCCATTGTGATCGGCCGCGGCGGGCGCGATATTCCCGTCGCTGACGCCCTGGACCATGTCTTTGGCTACACCATTCTGAACGACATTACGGCGCGTGACCTGCAACGCCTGCATGGGCAGTGGTTCAAGGGAAAAAGCCTGGATACCAGCTGTCCGCTGGGCCCGGTCGTGGTGCATGCGAGTGCGATTGCGGACCCGGATGCCTTGATGCTGGAACTGGAGGTAGATGGCGAATTGCGCCAGCGAGATAGCACGGCTTCCATGATTTTCAGTATTGCGACCATTGTGTCGTCGTTGTCCGAAGGCATGGCTTTGCTGCCTGGCGATGTGATTGCGACAGGCACTCCCAAGGGGGTCGGTTTTGCCATGCGGCCGCAGCGCTGCCTGCAAGCCGGGCAAACGATAAGTGCCCGGATCGAAGGCATAGGCGAACTCGTCAATACCGTCGTGGATTGAGGTTTCACCCCCCAACTTGCTGTTTCAAAAGAGAAGAACCCATAAGGAGACAAACATGGCTTTGAACACCCCCTATCTGCCTAACGCCGAGCGCTATGGCCCGATGGATTCGCGCAACATGGCTGTGGACGATCTGCCCTGGAAGTCCACGCCGACGCCGGGCATAGATATGAAAATTCTGATGCAGGACGAGGAAACCGGATTGTTGACGGCATTGTTCCGTTGGCAGCCGGGCAGCGTGCTGGGGCTGCATGAACACGTGGAGGTCGAGCAAAGCTATGTGCTGGAAGGCGAGTTCGAGGACGAGGACGGGGTTTACCGGGCAGGCAACTTCGTTTGGCGCCCCAAGGGCCACCGGCATGTGGCGCGTTCTCCCAAGGGGGCGCTGGTGCTCTGTTTCTTTCTGAAGCCCAATAAGTTCATTGGCGGGGAGCTGGCTGGCACGGAGTTGAAGTAAGACGGGCAGGCAGGCCGCCACGGCGGTGCTGACAGACTCAGGCCGCAGAGGTTGTTCCATTAAAAAAATACTGGTCTATCCACCAGGCAGGAGACAAACATGAAAATCCGCAATATTTCGAAGGCCGGTACAGGTCTCAGCCGTGGCGCCGCGCTTTGCGCTGCCGCCATGCTGGTTTGGGGCAGTACGGCAGCGCAAGCCGCTGATATCCGTGATCAGCGCGTCAAGTTCAGCTATCCGGTGGCGCAGGACAATCCTGTCGGGATTGCCGTGGAACACTATGCCAAGCTGGTGGAACAGAAGAGCGATGGCCGCATCAAGGTAACAGGCTATCCCAATGCCACGTTGGGCAACGAGATACAGGCCATGTCTTCCGCCCAGGGCGGGATTCTGGAAATGACGGTGGTATCGACTGCCGGTGCTGCCGGCAACGTCAAAGAACTGGCGATTTTCGATCTGCCCTTCATTTTCCAGAGCCCGCAGGAAGCCGATGCAGTGATCGACAGTGAAGTCGGCCAGCAATTGCTCGACAAGTTTTCCGACAAGGGACTGGTCGGCATGTGCTACCTGGACTATGGCTTTCGCCAGGTCACCAACAGCAAGCATCCAATTGCCAAGCTGGAGGATTTCCGCGACTTGAAGATACGCACGCTGCAAAACCGGGTGTATATCGACATTTTCAAGGCCTTGGGGGCGAATCCTTTGCCCTTGCCTTACCCGGAGACTTATACGGCACTTGAAACCCGGGCGATAGATGGCCAGGAAAGTTCGTTCCTGGTGACCAAGTCGAGTTCGTACCAGGATATCCAAAAGTATCTCAGCGAAACTCGCCACGTCTATCTGCCAGCGGTCGTCATGGCCAGCAAGAAATTCTGGGACAAGCTCAATGACGATGAGCGCGGCGTCTTGCAGTCGGCCTGCGTGGAAACCCAGGCGTTTCACCGTGATTTGAGCCGCAAGATGGAAGCGGATGTGGTCAAGGAACTGACGGACGCGGGCATGGTTTTCAATGCCATCAGCCCGGAAGAACATGCCCGCATGGTGGAAGTGACGGCACCCGTGATCCAGAAATACAAGCCCGAGCTGGGGGAGGCGCTGGTGGACCGCACGCTGGAAATTATTGACCAGGCACGCAGCAAGGCCAATTGAATCCAGGGCGGCGCATAGGCACAGGCGCGCCGCCCTCTTCAGCGAACGCAGCAGGGGCAGCAGGCAGGAGAGCAAGCGCGGGCCGTCATGGCAAAGGCTGGCGAGCGCTTGCGCCTGCCTGGATCAGGTAAGGAGCGACACGGATGGATGTGGAACGATTGCCGTATGACTTAAGCGGTCAGCGGGTGTTGGTAACGGGGGCTTGCGGCGGCATCGGCCAGGCGGCGGCGAGGTTGTGCGCCAGGCTGGGCGCGGAATTGATTTTGACCGATTGCGTCGTGCCGCCTGGCGGGTTGATGGAAACCCTGGCGGGGAGCAGCAGCCGGGATCACCATTTTGTCTTGTGCGATGTGCGGAACAGGGCGGAGGTTGAAGCCCTGTGCGCCGCCCAGGGGCCCATTCATGCGGCGATTCTCAATGCCGGCATCTACACCTTGAAGGATTGGGAAGACGCAGACTGGGATGAGGCGCTCGGCGAAACCATGGATATCAATCTGGCCGGACCGGTGAATTTTGCCCGGGCCCTGCTGCCGGGCATGAAGGCTGCCGGGTATGGGCGGCTGGCCATCGTCGGCTCGGTCGCGGCGCATACTGGCGGTTCGTTTGCCCATGCGCCTGTGCATTACGCCGCGTCCAAGGGGGCGCTGCACAGTCTGACGCGCTGGCTGGCACGCCGTGCCGCGCCGGAGGTCATGGTCAATCTGGTGGCGCCAGGCGCCATTGCCACGCGCATGGTTGCCATGGCGGATCCGGCCATGATGCAAAACGTGCCCGTGCCGCGGTTCGGGCGTCCGGAAGAAGTGGCCTGGCCGCTGGCTTTTCTGTGCTCGCCAGGGGCGAGTTTCATTTGCGGCGCGACGCTGGATGTCAACGGCGGCGCGTATTTGCGCTGAGGCGCCGGATAGACGGCAAGGGGGCAAGGATGGATCAGGGAACGGGCAAGGCAGCGGGAAAGGTGGCAGGGGTTGCTGCAGGGGTTGCGGCAGAAATTCCCGCAGACAGTGCGGCGGCAAATGTGGCGGGCGGAGATTGGCAGGGCTTGCGGGTCATGATCAGCGCTGGCGGGTCGGGCATAGGCCTGGCGATGGCGCAGGCGTTTGCGCAGCGCGGAGCGCGGGTGCATATCAGCGATATCTCACCGGCGGCGCTGGCCGCGGCGCGTTCCGCCTTGCCGGGGATAGGCGCGTGCGTGGCCGATGCCAGCGATCCGGGTGCCGTCGCCAGTTGGTTTGACGCCGCGCACGCACATCTGGGCGGTCTGGATGTGCTGGTGAATAACGCCGGTATCGCAGGCCCGACGGCGGCAATTACCGATATTGGCCCGGCGCAGTGGGATGAGGTGATGGCCGTGAACCTGCGCAGCCAGTATCTGTGTGTCAGGCAGGCGGTGCCAGCGCTGCGGCGCTCCGGGCGCGGCACCATCATCAACCTGAGCTCCGTCGCCGGGCGGCTGGGGTATCCGCTGCGCACGCCTTACGCCGCTTCCAAATGGGCGGTGGTGGGGCTGACGCAAAGCCTGGCGCTTGAACTGGGCGGCGATGACATTACGGTCAATGCCATCCTGCCGGGCATCGTGGATAGCGAACGCTCGCGGACGGTCACGGAGACCAAGGCTCGTGCCAGGGGGGTAAGCGTCGCCGAGCAGGAAGCCCTCATCCTGGGCAATGTGGCATTGCATCGCAAGGTGCCGCTGCCGGACGTGGCCGCAACGGCACTGTTCCTGGCCTCGCCTGCGGGCCGCAGTTTCACTGGCCAGAATTTCAATGTCTGCGCCGGCATACAAACTTTGATTTGAGCAAAACACAATGAACGCGAGCTATTTTGAGCAGACTTTTGGGTTGCAGGGCCGTGTGGCCTGCGTCACGGGCAGCGCCTCGGGCCTGGGGCTGGCCATTGCGCAGCATCTGGGGCGGGCAGGCGCGCGCGTGGTCATCAATGACCTGGACGCGGCGCGTTGTGATGAAGCCGTTCAGGCCTTGGCCGAAGAGGGCGTTCTGGCGCGGCGCAGTGTATTTAATGTCGCGCTGGCAGCTGAGGTAGAGGCCGCGGCCGCCGCCCTGGCAGCGGCCGGCTGGGCGCCAGATATTCTGGTCAGCAACGCGGGCAACCAGAACCGCAAAACGGTAGTGGAAATGACCCAGCAGGAATGGCAGTCCTTGTTCGATGTGCATGTGAATGGCGCGTTCAATTGCGCCCATGCCTTTTTGCCATTCATGCAGCAGCAAGGCTTCGGGCGCATCATCATGATGTCGTCGGTAGCGGGGCAGGCCTGCATGCCTGGGATTGCGGCCTACGCGTCGGCCAAGGGCGCCATTGCCGCTTTCACGCGCGCGCTGGCAGTGGAGTATGGCCCGGCAGGAGTGACGGCCAATGCGCTGGCGCCCGGTTTTGTGCGTACCCGCTTCACGCAGGGCCTGCAGGAACGGGATGGGTTTGATGATTTTCTGAAGCAGGCCGTGCCATTGGGCCGCTGGGCCGATCCGGACGATATTGCGCCGGCTGTGGTGTACCTGGCGTCGCCCGCAGGCAACTTCGTCAACGGGCAGGTGCTGGCGCTTGATGGCGGCATGCTGGCGCGAATGTAAGACATCAAAATTCAGAACCGCCAAACCATTGCGTCAGGTGTTTGAGGCGCTTGAGGTGTTTGAGGCGTTTGTGACGCCAGGGAGTTCACCCATGTATATGCATATTGTATTGATGGCATTCGAATCTGAAGCGGATGCCCGCTTTTTCGAAACCGTGGAGCATTACGCCCGCCGTATCCGGGCAGAATGCGATGGGGTGCTGGGCTATGGCCTGTATGCCAATGAAGCATCGCGCGCGCAGGGATTCGGCTATGCGATGGTGTCCACTTTCGAGTCCGCTGCTGCGCATGATGCGTATCAGATCAGCCCGGCGCATCAGGAAATGAAAACCTGGATGACGCCCCTTATCCAGAAAATGGTTGTTTTCGATAGCCCGATTGCGGCGCAATAAGCCCTGCGGCACCTGCCAGGCCGGGCAATCTGGCCAGGCAGGCGCGGGAAGCAGGCGAAAAAAAACCAACCGGTTTCCGGTTGGTTTTTCTGGGAAGTGGTGGAGCCGGCGGGAATTGAACCCGCGTCCGCTTTCTGAACCAGATACGAAAACGTATCCCTTGCGAGCGCTAATCTGTACGAAACGAGAATTTCGCATCATGAAAGCGTCGCACATTGCCCCGAATACCGGTTGTTATAGTCCCAAAATGGGACTAAACTTCGGCCGATGCGAGTGATTGCCGTATCTACCCTCCGGGCCTTCTGGGAGCGCCATCCCGACGCCGAGCAGCCGCTGAAGGCTTGGTACGAGGAGGCAACGAATGCATCCTGGACTCAGCCCACAGACATCAAGGCGCAGTACCGCAGCGCCAGCGTGTTGAAGAATCGTCGCATGGTCTTCAACATCAAAGGCAATGACTATCGGCTGCTTGTGGCGATTACTTATAAGTTGCAGATGGTCTACGTGAAGTTCGTCGGCACTCAAAAGGAGTGCGACGCCGTCGACGCGGAAAACGTTGAGATGGCCTGGCCGGCCACGGAGGAAAACATGGGCATCTGCCCTATCCACACCGAAGCAGACTACAAGGCCGCCCTCAAGGAGATTTCAGCCTTGAGGGATTCCGACCCTGGCCTGGGCACGTTGGAGGGTGATCGTTTGGACATCCTGGCTACGCTGGTGCAGGCCTATGAGGCCAAGCACGTCCCTATTACCACGCCTGATCCGGTGGAGGCCATCAAATTCCGGATGGATCAACGCGGTCTGTCCGTCAAAGATCTTGAGCCGATCATTGGCAAGAGCAACCGCGTCTACGAAGTCCTGAACCGCAAGCGTCCGCTGACGCTGGCCATGATCCGCAGACTGCACAATAGCCTGGGAATCCCTGCCGATGTGCTGATTGCGGATACGGCTGCAGGGTGATCAGCGAACACTGAGCTTGGCTTCTACGGTGGACAGCGTTGTTATGGGGGCATCTGTTCAGGAGAAAAGGGTGCACCACCTCGTGATGACCGAAAAGCATTTAGCCGATCGCTGGCAGGTCAGTTTCAAGACGCTGCGACGCTGGTGTTCCGACAACGAAGGTCTCATCTTGCACAAGTTGTTTCACCACGTCCGCAACCACGAGGCGGACATTTTCGAGTTAGAACGCCAGAACGCACAGCACTGGATGGCAATCCTCGGTGAGGGTGAACACGTTCCACGGGCTGTCACCTATCCGCCAAAGAACGCTGATGACGCTCAACCATCCAATCACCCTGAGCCTGATGTGCAGTACGTTAGTGCGAAGGAGACCATCGAGGCAAGTGGATCGCTGCGCTATGCTGGAGTTCGAAGGAAAAAGCGATCGCCTCATAGAGCCTACCTATCACATCGCCATCAGTCCAGAGACGTCATAGTCCAAGCGTCCGTGCTGCCCTGGAGGAGTTTGAGGTAGCAATGAGTGGGGGAATTGACATGACCATCTGGGGCATGATTTGACTTGTGGGCGAAACGAAGCGTTCATGTGATCCTTCCAACTCATTCGCAAGGAGAGCAATATGGAATCGTTCATTTCAACCAAAGGCAACTGGCCTCGTAGGGAGCTCAGCGAGGCCTCCCTGAAGCATTGGCACTCCGAAGGCATCCAAATTTATGAAAATCTGCGGTCGGGTGTTTTACTTAACTTGTGGTAGAAATCCCGCAGTCATGTCAAAGCATTCAATTCCCAAACGAACGCTCTCTATTTGCTAGCGCTCACGTAAAATAGTTAATAACCATATATTCTATATTTTAATCTTGTTTGGCTGTCTTTCTTCGTCGTCTGCTGCGTATCGTTCAGCAGCAAATAAGCAAGAATACTGGCTTCGGATGTGGGGGCGAGAAAGACAAACCGGGATAACTGGATTACCACGAGGAAACTGATGGCAAAAGCTGGGGCAAAGAAAGACAGGCTCATCAATATTGACGATATCGAAGATTTGAGCATCGAGTGGCCGATAGGCAGTACTGAGACCCCGGAGCAGATGTATGTTCGTGTAGTGCCACGAGATCGGCGCTCCTCTTTAGGGCAGTTTTTCACACCAGCACCTATCGCGAAGTTGATGACGAACTGGATAGAGAGTGTTAAACCCTTGACCGTGCTCGATCCATCCGTGGGCCCAGGAATCTTAACTCGGACAGTTCGTGAAGCGCTACCAGAGGCGAAAATTACCTGCATCGATATTGATCAGGCACCACTGCAGCTGGCGCGTGCATTAATGGTCAATGACAAGTTGGTGGACTTTATCAAGGGGGACTTTCTGACGGCAGAGCTTCCCCAATTCGATGCAATATTGGCAAATCCGCCATATTTGCGGCATCAGAACTTGAATTACAAGTTCGATATTCATGCGGCGATTGGAAATAGGAATGGTATCAAACTTTCTCGCCGTTCTAATCTGTATGTGCTCTTCATATTAGAGATCTGCCGCAGTTTACGAGATGGCGGGCGAGCTGCCATTATCGTCCCGGCGGAATGGATGAATGCAAATTTCGGGGCAGCGGTTAAGCAATTTTTTTATCAGAATGGATGCTTGCGTCAACTTATTTATTTCTCGCACAATACGCTCGCGTTCGACGATGCTTTAACCACTGCAGCGATATTACTGATCGAAAAGAGCCCTGTGAGCGCCGAGAGTCTCGATGTTATTTACGTCGAAGAGGGAGTGGCCATCCCTGATATCGAATCTCTCATCGCCGGGGATGCTCCCGATTTGTCCGGAGTAACGAAAGAAAGCATACCGTGGGATGTGCTTCGAACTAGTCCAAAGTGGGATCGACTTTTTGAGATGGGTTTGCATGAAAAAATGGGCCATCTCATAACGGTTGAGACTATAGCAAAAAGTCGCCGTGGTATAGCCACCGGCGCGAACGAATTTTTCCACCTGCGACCTTCTCAGGCTACGGTTTACGGAATTCAAAGTCGCAATCAGAAAATCTGCATTGGTCGCGCTCAGGATATTAGAGGCCTGATATTTTCGAATGAAGATCTAATTCAACTGGAAAACGAAGACGCTCGGACGCGGTTGGTTTCTTTTGGCCCTGACCTATCACCTGAGGAAGATGCTTATATCGCTGAGGGGATTTCAAATAATCTACACGAGCGCTATTTATTGGCTGCGCGCAAACCATGGTATTCAATGGAAAACCGCGAGCCGGCCCCCATTTGGGCTGCAGTTTTCGGCCGCGCGAGCCTTCGTTTTGTGCTCAACGCCGCTGGCGTTTGCAACTTGACTACTTTTCACTGCTTATACCCTAACGGTCTGAGCGGTAAGCAGGTGACAGCATTGGTAGCACTTTTGAATACCGCCCCTGTTCAAGAGCGCGCAATGAGACACCGCCGCGTATATGGCGGCGGTCTCGCAAAATTCGAACCGAAGGATCTCCTTCAGCTAGAAATTCCCGATATCAGGTGCCTCCCCGAGGGAACCGTGGATAAAATCGTTTCGCTGTTCATCTCATGGGATAGGGAGCTTCGAAAGGATCCTGACTTCTGTCCGACGGAGCTTAATGTGTTGGCAGCAAACTTGATTGAAAATCCCTCGGGGCCCCTTCGAGGAACTACGATGGATCGACTTGTGCAAGAAGAACTTTTCTGAGAGTCTCTACATCTATCTGTACTCGTCCACCCACTGGTTTTACGAATGCATCGACTCTCCCGAGTCGGGTGTACTTTGTTTCAACCTGAAATACGGGCGGCTCAAGGAAATCGCCCACTTTTGATCCACTTGTAATCGGTATCATAATCGTGGATTTTAATTGGCTTTTTTCGGGTGTTTCGATCTTAAAGCCAACGCCTGATCCGATAATGCGAAAAATATCGAGGACATTTATTGCCCACATAGAATCGAAAAATACTTGGCAGTAAGACTGTGATACGCGGTATTTCTCTATCCAGCGATAAACGATTACCAGATCTTCGACCTTAACGGTGAAGCTGGGGGTGAGTCGATCCGACTTCTTTCCGTTTGCCCAATCTTCTTGCCGAACGGCCATATATTGGAGCGCCTTGAACTTGCTCGATCGAACTTCGATTGCCGCGATCGAGCGAGCCACATATAGGTCTGACTGCGTACGCGTCAGGGCGGAGATATCGGGAGGTGTGCTTCTATTTGCTGGGAGAACGAGCAGGTCCGGACGCTTTCCATGCTTACGCACCTCTTCCAAGCCAGCTAAGTATAGATCGGCGAAACCATCTTCCCCCGCAGCCATCGAGTCAGTGTTGCCGTACTGGGTGACTGCCCACGTGCCATAGCTCGATTGGACCGCGCTCGTTACCATACCCTCGGCCCAATCGCCCATCGCGCGATTCGCGAGGAACTCTGACCGCGCATCTGTCGGCGGCCTCGGTTTTTTTTCGGGTTGAGGCCCTTCACCGCCAAAATGAAGATATTTCTCTTGAATACCTTTATTTCTTAGGACGGAGATTACCTCGTCCTTCGCTTGCGAAAGATGGTTGAAATAGTCGTTCATTTTTTCATATATTTTAGCCTTGCATAAGGATAACATCTGGCAACATGATTCGACCATGCACACTGCGTGGGCTGATGATTGGCGCCATCAGTCGTGATTAGCTCTCGCTACACTGACCGAGCGGGGAGTCCGTCAGTGAGCCTCGTGCTCGACGTTTTTTCTCCCTATCCGACCAGGTTAGCGCCAAGTCACTGTTTCGATGTTCTGCTCATTTCCGTGCTTCACGCTTGTAGTGCTCTCAGTTGTTCGGCGTTTTCGTGGCAGGTCTGGTAGTTGGCGGCAACGGCTCCGGTGACGGAAGTGAGCGCAATGCCTGCAGCAGTCGCATCAGCATGTCGGGCGGGTTCAGGCAGCTCACTGGCCGCGGCAGTATCAAAGCCACGGTTGATAGGGCAAGCAGCGTCGGCTTGAGCGGGCACATAGACTGGAGCCATCCTTAATGATGGTGTTGTCGCTTCTCGCGGACGACACGAACACGGGCGACGTACTGTGTAACAACCTTGTCGGTGGTTTTCGCCTACCGCTCGGCACTCGGTCGCCACCGCTACAGGAGTTGCCAACCACAACCAACCGCCACTAAGCCTGCGCCAGTAAAGGACGTGGCCTCGAGAACGCTTGCGTTGCCACCAGAGAAAACGGAGGCTAGAGAGGTGTCAGCGGGGGCGAAAACGCCGACTTTGCAGGGGCGACGCTCGCGAGGTCAAATTTGGTAGCCGCACCAACGCGGGAAGCAGGCGAAAAAAAACCAACCGGTTTCCGGTTGGTTTTTCTGGGAAGTGGTGGAGCCGGCGGGAATTGAACCCGCGTCCGCAAGCCCTCCGCAGGCAGTTCTACATGTGTAGTCGATAAATTTTAAGTTTTAACCTTGGCTCATGCCCATCGACAGGCCCTTCCTCGGCGATTCACTGGATTTAAGATCTGGCTTCGTGACCCAGACAGACCCGATTCTTTGTAGATGACGCTGCTCCAGGTTTTACCCTGGCTGACCCAAAGACAAATCAGTGCAGCGGCTCACCGCTTAAGCGGCCAGAGCGAAACGCTCGTCGTTGGCGTTTGTAGTTTTCCAGTGGATTTACGAGCGAACTGGTGCTCGACATGCCCTGCTCTGTTTCATGACCCACGTCGAATCCGGATCGGCCCCAGAGGAACCCATTCTACGCCGAGCTGCCGGGTTATGCCAGCATTATGTTTCCATCAGGTGTCTGCTGCACGCAAATCCTCTTTACGGAGGAACTAGCAGGAGGCGCGCTGGGGGCCGGGCTGGCGGTGGCGCGCGATAGGCGCTGCCGCCGGGTCAGTTTAAGGGCAGCTCCGTGCCTGGCGGTGTGGCCGGGCGGCGGCGCAGGCGCCATTGGCGCGGCTTGAGTTCGCTGACGATGATGCCCAAGACGACCAGGATGCCCCCCAATAGGGCCATGGCGGGAAGGCGTTCCCCGGCGATGCGGCCGATCAGCCCTGCCCAGACCGGTTCACCGGCATAAATGATGGCGGCGCGTGCCGGATCGACAAAACGCTGCGCCCAGTTCATGACGAGCTGGATCAGCGCGCTGGCCAGCCCCAGCCCGCCTGCGCAAATGGCAAGCGTCCAGGAAAAGGGAGGGATCGCGGTTTCACCAGCCAGGGGCATCAGCGCGAAGGCGGTGATGGAGGCGGCGGCAAGCTGCACCACCACCACGCGGCGCACATCGACGCTTCTGGCGAAATGGCTGATCAGGACAATTTCGACTGCGACCGCAGCGGCGCAGAATATCGTCAGCCATTGCCCTTGATTCAGGGTAATGGCGCCGGTGCCGTTGCCGGTCAGCAACAGCAGGCCGGTAAAGGCCAGCAAGATACCCAGCCAGGTTAGCAGGCGCGGGGCTTTACGGAATATCAGCCATTGCAGCAGCAGGACCAGCGGCATGTAAAGCGCCGTCAGGAAGGCCGATTCGCTGCTGGTAATGGTTTGCAGCCCCAATGTTTGCGCGCCATACCCGAGGGTAATGGAAATGCCGATGATGACCCCGGCCTGGATATCGCGCCAGGTCATGCCGCGCAGCGCGCGCAATGAAATCAGGCCGACGGCCAGCGTGGCGGCGGCGAAACGGCAGCCGACAAAGAACATCGGTGTGCTGGCGCTGAGGGCATGCTGAACAGCGAGAAATGTCCCGCCCCAGATCATGGTGATGAAAACCAGGGCCAATTGCGGCGCCAGCGAGGCGGCAGGGCCAGGCCGGGAAGCGGCGGAGCGGGTCATGATGAAGAGGGCAGAGACTCTGGCCACCCCTAGCTATGCTGGCATAACTAGGGGGCTGTGTTTAGCGGCGCGGCAGCAGTTCCAGTACGGCATCCCAAAGTTCGCCGGGATGCTCGACATACAGGTCGGCGCCCCAGTTGCGCGCCTGGGCAGGATCGCAATAACCGAAGCCGACGGCAATCGTGCGCGTGCCGGCTTCGCGGCCGGCAATAATGTCACGCTCGTCGTCGCCGACATAAATGGTGTCCTGCGCCTGATAGCCCGCCAGGCGGATGGCGTGGGAAACAGGTTCCGGGTGAGGCTTGGCATAGGCGCAGGTATCGCCGCAGACGGTGGCGGCGCTGCGGCGCATCAGATCCAGATGCTCGATGATGGGCAAGGCCAGGCGCTCAACCTTATTGGTCACGATGCCCCAGCCCAAGCCGTGTTGTTCCAGATTCGCCAGCAGTTCCGGGATGTCCGGGAACAGATCGGTGCGTTCGGTCATGCAGGCCGCATAGTCCGCCAGAAAGCGCTGGCGGGCGGCTTCGAATTCGGTGTCGCTGCGGTCCAGGCCGAGCGCCACGCGCAGCAGGCCGGGCGCGCCTTGGGATGCGACTGGGCGCAGAGCCTCATAGGGCAGATCGGCCAGGCCGCGGTAACGGCGCTGCTGATTGGCTGCTTCGGCCAGATCAGGGGCCGAGTCGGCCAGCGTGCCGTCAAAGTCGAACAGAACCAGGCCTTGATAGGTCACGCTACTCATTTTGTGGTTGCCATCATGTAATTGACCGAGGCGTCGCCGGACAGGCGGTAGTGCTGGGTCAACGGGTTGTATTCCATGCCGCGCATGCTTTGCGCCGTCAGCCCGGCGCGGCGCACATAGGCGGCCAGTTCGCTGGGCTTGATGAATTTGTCGTGTTGATGCGTGCCGCGCGGCAGCAGTTTGAGCACATATTCCGCGCCGACGATCGCAAACAGGAAAGACTTGGCGTTGCGGTTCAGCGTGGAGAAGGTCGCCAGGCCGCCGGGTTTGAGCAGGGTGGCGCAGGCTTGCACGATGGAAGAGGGGTCGGGCACGTGTTCCAGCATTTCCATGCAGGTCACGACATCGTAGCTGCCGGGTTCACGTTCGGCCAGCGCTTCGACAGCGACGGATTCATAGTCAACCTTGATGCCGCTTTCCAGGCTGTGCAGGCGCGCGACCTGCAAAGAGGCGTCCGCCAGATCTATACCTTTGACTTCCGCTCCCTGGGCCGCCATGCTTTCAGCCAGAATGCCGCCGCCGCAGCCGACGTCAAGAATGCGCAGGCCGTTCAGGGAACCTCCTGCCTGTTCGCGTATCCAACCTAGACGTAGGGGGTTGATGACATGCAAGGGCTTGAATTCACTTTCGGGATCCCACCAGCGGGAGGCGAGGGCGCTGAACTTGTCCAGTTCGGCCTGGCTGACGTTGTGATGCTCGGTGGCAGGCTTGGATGTGGTGGTCATGGCACGAAAAATGTCAGTGAAGAGGGCCCTGGCCCTGCATCGTTAACAGGTCTGCCCGCGCCGTCGCCGGAGTCCGTGGCGGCGCATGGGCAAAAAAAAGGGTTCCGAGACCGGAACCCTTTCATTGTAAGCCGTCAGCCAGAAAACTGGCTGTCTGGCTTATTAACGGCTGTAACGCGTACCGACGATCTCGATTTCCACGCGGCGGTTCTTGGCGCGGCCTTCGGCAGTGCGGTTGTTGGCGATCGGGTCAGCCTTGCCCTTGCCTTCCGTGTAGATACGGTTGGCGTCGATGCCTTGCTCAACCAGGTAGTTCTTCACGGTCTGGGCGCGACGCTCGGACAGCTTCAGGTTGTAGGCGTCCGTGCCGATCCAGTCGGTGTAACCAACAGCGATGATGGTTTCCAGGTCGATGGCCTTGGCTTGAGCAGCGACTTGATCCAGCAACTGACGGCCTTCCGGCTTCAGGTTGGACTTGTCGAAGTCAAAGAAGGTATCGGCATTGAAGACGACCTTGGTCGCAACAACGGCGGGGGCGGGCTTGGGAGCCGGGGCCGGAGCCGGAGCAGCTTCAGCAACGGGTACACCGTCGCAGCCAGGAACGCCAGTAGCGGGCGTCCAGAAAGCATCGCGCCAGCACAGTTCGCCGTTGATGTTACGCCAGACTTCGCCGGAGCTGTTGCGCCAGTTGTCCACGTTCTGAGCGGAAGCGGCGCCAGCGGCCGTGACGGCGGCGAACGCAAGCGCCAGAGCGAATTTGGAGGGCTTGTTCATATTTCTCCTCGTTAAGCTTGAAGCTGAATAAGTGACTTGCAGCGAATCCCCCGCCACAATCAGGAAGCGGGGCCAGTATAGCAATGCAAGGCTTGTTTGGCGCATTCATTGCTGGGGGCTTCCTGCGTGCCTGAAGTCAATCTTACGGTGATTTCGTCGTTTTCGTCTTGCGGCGTGGGGTGATTGACCTTTCCTTTGTGGATTTCAGGCCGTTGGGCCAATTTTCTTGTTGGTTTTTGGCAACAATGCCTAGGGGCGGTGTGCGGACACGCATTTCTTCGGGATCGTTGCCTGTGTCTGGCGGGAAACCATGGTTTTGGGCCGCCAATGCTAGAATGGCCCGTTTAGTCCGCCATGTTTTCGTGCGCAGGCACGAGGTCGGTCCGCCATTGCGGTTGCGATGGCGACTGATCGCGTGGCGCCCGGCCCGTCAGGGGGCGTGCGTTGCGCCACATGCCGGTGGGCAGTAACTGATTTTGGATAGCCGCCACAACTATGGATTCCTTCGCCAAGGAAACACTTCCCGTTTCGCTGGAAGACGAAATGCGCCGCAGCTACCTCGATTACGCCATGAGCGTGATCGTCGGGCGGGCACTGCCTGATGTGCGGGATGGGCTCAAGCCCGTGCACCGGCGTGTGCTGTTTGCGATGCATGAGCTGAACAATGACTGGAATCGCGCTTATAAGAAGTCAGCGCGTATTGTCGGGGATGTCATCGGTAAATATCACCCGCACGGTGACCAGGCGGTGTACGACACCATCGTCCGCATGGCGCAGGATTTCTCGCTGCGTTACATGCTGGTCGATGGCCAGGGCAACTTCGGTTCTATTGACGGCGACGGCGCGGCTGCAATGCGCTACACCGAAATCCGTCTGGCGAAGATCGCGCATGAGCTGTTGGCCGACATCGACCAGGAAACGGTGGATTTCGGGCCCAACTACGATGGCAGCGAGCAAGAGCCGCTGCTGTTGCCCTCGCGCCTGCCCAATCTGCTGGTCAACGGCAGTTCCGGTATTGCTGTCGGTATGGCGACGAACATCCCGCCGCACAATCTGTCGGAAGTGGTGGAAGGCTGCCTGTATTGCCTGGCGAACCCGGAGTGTTCGATTGACGAACTGATGGAACGCATCCCGGCGCCGGATTTCCCCACCGGGGGCATTATCTACGGCATGTCCGGCGTGCGCGAAGGCTATCGCACCGGCCGCGGCCGCGTCATCATGCGCGCCAAGACCCACTTCGAGGACATGGAGCGCGGCAACCGCCAGGCCATCGTCGTTGATGAACTGCCTTACCAGGTCAATAAGAAGACGCTGCAGGAACGTATTGCCGAGCTGGTCAACGACAAGAAGATCGAAGGCATTTCCGATATCCGTGACGAGTCCGACAAAGACGGCATGCGTCTGGTGATCGAGCTCAAGCGCGGGGAAGTGCCTGAGGTTGTTCTGAACAACCTCTATAAGAATACGCAGTTGCAAGATACGTTCGGCATGAACTTTGTGGCGCTGGTCGATGGCCAGCCGCGGCTGCTGAACCTGAAGCAGCTGGTGCAGTATTTCCTGCTGCACCGCCGTGAAGTCGTGACGCGCCGCACGGTTTTCCAGCTGCGCAAGGCACGCGAACGCGGCCATGTGTTGGAAGGCCTGGCAGTGGCGCTGGCCAATATCGACGATTTCATTACCATCATTAAGGCAGCGCCGACGCCGCCGGTGGCGCGTCAGGCCTTGATGGAACGCACCTGGGATTCCTCGGTCGTGCGCGAGATGCTGGCGCGCGCCGATGGCGAAACGCCGGGCGGGCGCGATGCGTACCGGCCGGAAGGGCTGGATGCGCAGTTCGGCATGCAGACCGATGGCATGTATCGCCTGAGCGAAGTGCAGGCGCAGGAAATCCTCAATATGCGCCTGCAACGCCTGACCGGGCTGGAGCAGGACAAGATCGTCGGCGAGTATCGCGACGTTATGCTGCTGGTGGCGGATTTGCTGGATATTCTTTCGCGCCCGGAACGCGTCAACCAGATCATTGGTGATGAATTGCAGGCCATCAAGGCCGAATTCGGCGCCAAGGACGAGCGCCGTTCCACCATTGAGCACAATGCGACGGAGCTGGATACCGAAGACCTGATTACGCCCATGGATATGGTCGTGACGCTCTCCGCCACCGGTTATATCAAGAGCCAGCCGCTGTCCGAATACCGTTCGCAGCGCCGTGGCGGGCGGGGCAAGCAGGCCTCGGCGACCAAGGAAGATGACTGGATCGACCAGTTGTTCATCGCCAATACCCACGACTTCCTGCTGTGCTTCTCCGACCGTGGCCGGGTGTACTGGCTGAAGGTGTGGGAAGTGCCGCAGGGCTCGCGCAACTCGCGCGGCCGTCCTATCGTCAACATGTTCCCGCTGACAGAAGGCGAGCGTATTACCGTGGTGCTGCCGGTCAAGGCCTTCAGTGAAGATCACTATGTCTTCATGGCGACGTCGCGCGGCACGGTCAAGAAGACCCCGCTGTCCGATTTCTCCAACCCGCGCAAGGCGGGCATCATCGCGGTCGATCTGGATGAAGGCGATTACCTGATCGGCGCTGACCTGACCGATGGCAAGCATGACGTGATGCTGTTCTCCGATGCCGGCAAGGCCGTGCGTTTCGACGAGAACGATGTGCGCCCGATGGGCCGCAATGCCCGCGGGGTGCGCGGCATGATGCTGGAAGAAGGGCAGGGCGTGATTGCGCTGCTGGTGGCGGAAGTCCTGCCTGAGGAAGGCAGCGAAGCCGCCGTGGCGCTGGATGGCCGCCCGCAGCCCAGTGTCCTGACGGCAACCGAGAACGGCTATGGCAAGCGGACGGCGATTGCCGAGTACACCCGCCATGGCCGCGGCACCAAGGGCATGATCGCGATCCAGACCACGGCCCGCAATGGCAAGGTGGTGGGCGCGGTGCTGGTGCAGCCTGAAGATGAAATCATGTTGATCACCACGGGCGGTGTGCTGGTGCGCACCCGTGTGGCGGAAATCCGCGAAATGGGCCGTGCGACCCAAGGGGTGACGCTCATCAGCGTGGATGATGGCAGTGTGTTGTCCGGTGTGCGCCGGGTCGCGGAAAGCGATGCCGATGAGTCGGAAGAGTTGGAATCGTTGGAAAACGGCGTGACTGACGGCCAGAATCCGGCCGGGCAGGCGCCTTCAGCAGACCCGCAGGCGGGCGAAGAAGCAAAGGAGTAAGGCGAAATGGCCAGACCATGGAATTTCTCGGCAGGACCTTCGGTGTTGCCTGAAGCGGTGCTCAAGCGCGCCGCCGAGGAAATGCTTGATTGGCATGGCAGTGGCATGTCCGTCATGGAAATGAGCCACCGCGGCAAGCAGTTCATCCAGATCTGCGACGAAGCGGAAGCCGACCTGCGCACGCTGCTGTCGATTCCCGATGAATACGGCGTGGTATTCATGCAAGGCGGCGCAACGGCGGAAAACGCCATTGTGCCGATGAACCTGATCAATCTGCGCGGCACCATGTCGGCAGATTATGTGCTGACCGGCCAGTGGTCGCGCAAATCCTTCAAGGAAGCGCAGCGCTACGGCGATGTGCAGATTGCAGCGGCCAGTGACAGCGCGACCGTGCTCGATGGTGTCGAGCAGGCTGCCTGGACCTGGGTGCCCCGGGCGCAGGATTGGCATGTGCG